>JAZRWY010000048.1:0-11946 GCA_045599945.1 Anaerovoracaceae bacterium
AAATCCTCTTCCGCCGCCGCCATGCATCATGCCTCCGCCGGACATGTGGACGCTGGATCCGCCCATGCCGCCAAAGTCATCACTGTTCATTTTGGGTTTCGGAATACGATTGACTGTCTGATACAGATAGATGTCTCTGGAATCCGTCAGGAAGAAAGACTCCTCGTTTCTGTATTCAGCAGCCTGATATTTCCTGTTTACTGTTTTTAATGCACGCTTTTGTGTATTTACAATGATGAAGCCGATCAGAAGACCAATGATCAGCGAAATGGCAAGCGCCGCCATATAGTCAAAAGAACTGTTTTCCGTCTCTTTTTTTACATCCAGCGGCGTTCCCTGTTCATATAGCGTAATCAGCCGGTCTGCCTGGGTCGCAAATTCATTGAGACCGCCGGCGTAATCTCCTGCCTGCATGTATGGAGCAATCTGATTGAGCACTTCCTGAATGCCATAATCTGTGAAAGCTTCCATGCCCTTTCCATAAGTTGAGATATACATCTGTCTCTCTCCCATGTCCAGCAGGAACAGAACACCGTCACCTTCATAATGATTGTCATAGAAGTCATCCGCATATTGCTGTTCAGACTTCCCGAATTTCTTTTCAATGGTTCTTGCTGCAATGGTAAACCCATGATATTCCGAAAGCGTCTGAAGATTCTTAAGGATTGCCGCTTCATCTGCAGCACCGATCAGATTCTCCTGCTCTGTAAACAGAGGATATTCTTCTTCCTCTTCCGGAAGGATATCGGCAAAAACAGGAAGTGACAGAGAAAACATGACAAAAAGTGCAAGAAAAATGGATATGAGTTTCTTCATCTTCGTCACCTCCTACATGGTCCACATCAGGTACTGCCCGGCAAAGCAGATGGCAGCAGCGATTCCGCCGAACAGGAAGAAATTCTTCCAATACCTCCCTGTATCTACAGGAAGATCTCCTACCATTTTACCGGTCTGTCCGTTCATGGCAAAGGTAAACTTTTCGCCGCGGAAAGTGGTATTCAGAATCCAGACCGGATATAAAGCATATTTTGCCGTACCATTGGAAAGCCTGACGCTTCCCTCCTCTACACTCACCGTATTATATCCGCCGACAGTAGCTTTTAATGCATTCATTGTGCTGTTTTTGATTCTGTTGTTTGCAATTTCCAGATTATCGTCTGCAGTAACATCATATTTGTCTGCAAGATAGCCTGCCAGATAAGCAGTCCGGAAATCCACTGCTTCCTTCATGTCGAACGGTTCGATGGACTGCATCAGTTCATCGGGCATCTGAGATGACCCATCCACAGGAACATTGGAAAATGACATCTCACCGCTGCGGAATATTCTATAAAAAGATGTTTCCGTATAATCATAATCCATGTCTGACCATATTCTGGTTCTTGTGGCATTGAATACCATATTACCTCTGGAATCTGCATCAAACAGCCAGAATGGAACGTAGATCCCCTTGATTTCGTCAATGTGATTTTCGTCACGAAATACCCTTGGGAGAAGCTTTTTTCCTTCCAGATGTCTGTGATATGCTTTCTTTGCAGCTTCCTTGTCATATTTGAAAGGAATGACATAATCCGGTTTCAGTTTTCCTGTGAAATTCCCTTTCATGACAACCGGACTGTCGCAGTATGGACATAAGGAAGCTGATGTGTGTTCATCACAGATGATTTCACCGCCGCAGTTATCGCATACATAAAGGCGCATGCCGTCTGTTTCGCCTTCTTCCCATTCGGTACCGGCTGTAGTATCCCAGGTCAGATCATCTTCTTTTTTTATGTCTTCGAGTGCTTCATCTGCTGCAGACATGTTCTCAACATCGAATTCAGCATCGCAGTAAGGACACTTCACCTTCTGCGATCTGCTGTCCCATTCGACGGATCCCCCGCAGTTCGGGCACTTGTATTGCATGAGTTCAGACATCATATCTCCTTCGCTGAATTATTCCACCTTTGTCCCGCAGTTGGAGCAGAATTTAGCATCTGCATCAAGTTTTGTCCCGCAGTTGGAGCAGAATTTTCCTGCTGCTTCTTCCGGTTTCTTTTCTCCACAGTTGGAACAGAAGTTTCCTGTATTTACTGTACCGCATGCGCAGGTCCATCCTTCTTTCGGTGCTTCCTGCTCAGCCTTTTTCTGCTGTCCGATTTCAAACAGACCCTGTGCATTTCCGCCTGCATTCATGGCCATTCCTACGCCCATGAAGCCTGTCATTGCGCCTGCCGAATTGTTAGCAGCATCCTTCATGGCACTTGCCTGTGCCTCTGTGAGTACAGCTGCAGCCATATTAGGGTCTCTCATCATTCCTGCCTTCTGTGCAGACTTGATCATTTCTGAATCCTCTTCTGTAAGGGTGATTGGATTCATTGCAATGGATACAACTTCAAATCCGCGGAGCTGTCCCCATTTTTCTGTTAAGGCATCATTCATGAATTTGCATAATTCATCCACATGTGCAGGAAGTGCATTTGGTCTTAATCCCAGTTCCGAAAGCTTCGCGATGGATGGCTGAAGACCGGAAATGAATTCTGTCTTAAGCTGCGGCGTGATTTCTTCTACTGTATAGCTGTCCTTTACATTGCCGGCAACATTCTTGTAGAAAAGAATCGGATCGGCAAGTCTCCAGGAATATACGCCGGAGCATCTCAGCTGTACGTCCACATCAAGACCGATGTTTGCATCAACAACTCTGAACGGAATCGGATTTGGTGTTCCAAACTTGTTGTCTGTCATTTCCTTCGTATTAAAGTAGTATACTCTCTGGTCATGACCGGCGTCTCCGCCCATTGTGAATCTGATCTTGAATTTTTCAAAGGAATCAAGAATCCCTTTCTTGAGATTTCCGCAGAAGATGGATGGTTCTGTTGAAGAATCATATGTAAACATTCCCGGTTCTGAACAGATTTCAACGATTTCTCCATTATCTACGATGATCATGCACTGTCCATCCGCAACAACGATTCCGGAACCGTTTGTGATGATGTTATCATGACCGAATTTGTTGGATGATGTCCAGCTTGTCTGTTTCTTTCCTTTTGTCATAATGGTATTTGCGCTCATGGAATCACATACAAATACCTCTTTCCATGTGTCACCAAGTACACCTGTTGCAGCTGATACTGCAGCTCTGATAAGTCCCATAGTTCATTTCTCCTTTCAATGGTAGCTTAATTTATCCTTTTTATTCATCAATAATGACATTACCGAGTTTCTTTATATCCTGCTCTTCCCTCTTTTTTATGGTCTGCAGAAGGTTCCGTTTGTGATATTTGATATCCGCATATTCACTGACCTTCTTTACACATCTCATATTGGAGATGCCTCCGACAGCGCCTACAACCGGTATCATCTGAACAAATTTCATATAGAGCATGTCCGACGCCAGTGCATGTGCCGTACGCTTCATCTGATCTTCCATCAGACCGTAGAATACATAATCATGATTATCAATCTCATCGGCAAGCGCATCAATCTCATCATTTACGGTTTCAGCATCCATGCCGCGGATGAGCGCTGCCTCAATGAGTTTCAGGATATACAGGTTTTCTGCTTTTGTATCGCAGGAAAAGTCATATACTTCAGCCGTCTGGTAAATGCTTCTGAGCAGAACACCGATAAATACAGGAATATCCGGTATGCCAACGCCCAGTGCGCCAAGGCCTGCCCCTTCTGTCAGCGTCAGTCCCATGTCCGTATATCTTCTGATTCTTGCTTCCATGCTTTTATTGGATGCTTTATCGATTCTGTTCTGAGAATATGTTTTTTTAATATATTCGGAGCCCTGTGAAAAGATGAAACTGAAGCCTGCAGCAAATGCATTCTCCAATGATTCCTGCAATCCGTCCGGAATCTTATCTTCCAGAAGCTCCTCAAAATATGAGGTCTGTTTTTGATTCTTTTTAATCAGATAGTCTGCTTCCCGAACGCGTACATTTTTAAGTTCTCTTCTATAGAATGCTCCAGCATAGGCTGTGCCATAAATATTTTTTGTCTTTCTATCCATGTCGAATTACACCTGATTGAGAAGAAATCTCTTTCTGTATTTTATATCTATGTATTTATGTATCTTATGAAAAAAATGAACATCCGTCAGCCCGATGATTCCCCCAAAAATAGGTATGACCTGAAGCGCCTTCAGATAGAGAATCCGATCAGACAACGCCTTCGATACAGATTCGATTTCCTTCTGTATGAACGAATCCTGTATATTGAACTCCTGAAAATCGATGAGTTCCATTGTCTCTTCCACCATGTCATCAGCTTCTTCTGCATCTTCTCCTGTGGAAAGTGCTGCTTCCATCATGAGAAGCATGAGAAACTGTTCCTTCGGACTTTCAGAAGGAAAGCCGTAGCATGCTGCCGTCTGATAAGTATTACGAAAGGCGATGCTTACAAACATGGGAATGGATATGATTCCTCTTCCGAGAAAACCAAGTCCTGCACCATTTCCAAGAGCCATCAGACCGTCTATAAGGGCTTTCCTTCTTGACGTACCCTGAAAGGAACGGATACTCAGAGCATTTCCCGCAGCATGGGCAAACCGTTTGTCAAATTCATGCTGATCCTGCATCTTCTTTTCCGAATATGTTTTTTTAATATACTTCGATCCTTTGGAAAAGATCAATGAAAATGCTTTCTGAAATGCTCCGTCCAGCTTGCTTTTAATCTTCTTCGGAATCTTTGCATTCACTTTCTCCTGCAGAAAAGGATCTTCTGCAGTTGCCGCGCGGTAAATAATTTTCCGTTCTTTTTTTTCGGTTTTTGCAAGTTCTTTATTTAGCGCTTTCTTGTTCATCCTACTTCAACAAAAATTCCTTTACATAATCCACATCCGATGGAGTTTCAATATATTGGATTCCTCTCTTCTGCCGGGTCTCTCTGCCTTTTCCTGTCAGCAGAATGACCGTATCTTTTCCGGCATCTTCAATGGATTCTCTTACTGCCTCTCTTCTGTCCGGAATGATATCCCATTCTGTACCCTGTGCTTCCACAGATTCTGCAATCTCCTGGCTGATGGAAAGAACCGATTCCTCTCCGGCATCCTCTTCTGTAATATATACATGGTCTGCATATTTACCGGCAATGGTTCCCAGTTCATTTCTTCTTCCAAGCGCTTTTTTCCCCGGACATCCGAACACAATGAATACTTTCCGATCCGGATATTCAGCCTTTACAGACTGAAACAGAGTTTCAAAACTCATCTTGTTATGTGCATAATCCACAATCACATCAATGTTTCTTTCTCCGTCTGTAAACACTTCCATTCTGCCGGAAACTCTTGCTTTCTTTAGACCGTTTTTCATGTTCTTTACCGGAATGTTGAGTGCGTAGCAGATGGCAATGGCAGCCAGTGCATTGTCTGCATTGAAAAGCCCCCGGATTCCCAGACGGAATTCTTCATCGAAGCTGTCACATTTTGCACGGAAAGATATGCCTTTATCTCCCGACTGGACATCATAGCCGTAAAGATCCGCATCTTCGCGGTCGATGCCGAAGGTAATTACTTTATCCGCATGGGATGCTGCTTCAAGAACGCGCGCTTCATGATCGGTATTCCGATTAACAACGGCAGTTTTACACTGATCAAACAGTCTCAGCTTTGATGTGAAATAATCTTCAAAATCCGGATGCTCAATGCCGGAAATATGGTCTTCCCCGATGTTCAGAAATGCACCGACATCATATGTCACACCGAGCGTTCTGTCATACTTCAGTGCCTGGCTGGATACTTCCATGCTCAGATATTCAATGCCGCTTTCCGCTGCATTGTTAAAATGCTTATACAGCATGAAACTTTCGGGCGTAGTCAGATGGGATTCTTCAAAAATAACACCATCAAAATTATCGATTCCGGAAACAATGGCACTTTCCTTACCTTTCACGGATTTCAGATAATCATCCAGTATGTATTTCACAAAATATGCCGTGCTGGACTTCCCTTTTGTTCCGGTAATTCCGGTCAGGTAAAGCTTCTTCCACACATCATTATAGTAAAGGCCTGCGATATATGCCATAGCCTTGCGGATATCCTGAACAATGATTCCTTTTCCTTTTTCGTAGCTCTTTTCTGCCACATAGCAGAAAGCGCCCTTCTCCAGTGCATCAGACAGATACTGTTCTTTGAAGTGTGCACCTTTGCATACGAAGAGAGATCCGTAGGTAACGTCCTGAGAATCATAAGTGATATATCTGACATCTCTTGGCTCAATGAGGTCGTTACGGACCAGCAGATCCTTTTCTTTTAACAGTTCAATATATTCTTCAATCTTATGATAAGCTGTAATCATTTTAATTCTCCTCCACATAGCGGAATGACATGTCTTGCCAGAATGCGCATGGGATCTGCATAGATGTCCGGAAGATTCTCCCGGTCATTGATGACAGAAAGCTCCGTACATGCAAGGATGATTCTGTCGCATCCCTTCTGCAGAAACTCTTCTTCCACCTTCCTGAAATCTGCAGGATTGAAAGGCATTCCTGCCTTTACCTGGTCGTAAATGATATGCATGGTCAGCTCCTGCATTTCATCTGACAGCTCCACCGGAATCATGCCGGCTTCTTCTATGGCTTTATGGTAAAGTCCAGCCTTTCTCGTGCCGGAGGTTCCCATGATGCCGACCTTTTTCCCCGGACACCGAATGCTCCCGGCGGTCAGACGGATCATGTCGATGATCTCGATATCTGTGACCTTGCGGATATCGTCCAGAATGACATGACAGGTATTGCACGGAATCACGCAATATCTGACATCTGCAGCTTCGAGGATGGAAAGATCCTGCCTGAATTCATCGATGATTGGAGAAATATCTCCTGCAAGGATGGCCTCTGTCCTGTCCGGCATCGATGCAGCGGATAAAATGATCAGATCGAGATGTTCCTGATCTTTTTCTGCTTTTGTATTTTCTATGATGTACTTGTATAAGACATTGGTTGCAAGTGGCCCCATGCCTCCTACAATGCCTAAGATATTCTTTTTCATTTTATTTCATGTATTTATTGAATTTGAGATACTGTCCAAACATGGATTTTGAGATCTTCAGATATCTCTTCATGCCGCTATCTGCTTCATAACGCAGAGGATTGACAGCTTTTCCTTCCCGGATCAGCTCTTTCATCTTCTTTCTGTATTCTTCCGGGCGGATCCAGCGGAATGCGGTTTTTTTCGGGACAACCATCCACAGACTCTCATTGGTTACCGTATGGAACTCCAGGGGCTCATCAAAGATCCGGTCTTTGACAACCAGTTCCATGATATTCTCTCCGGCGCCGGTTACGTAGAAATTGGATCTGCCCTGTCTGGTATTGATTTCAAAAACTTTGAACTTTCCATCTCTGCTGTCATATTTGATATCGAAGTTGGAAAAGCCCACATAGCCGATGTCTTCCAGAAGCTCCTTGAATTTCAGTTCCAGCTCTTCGTTATGTTCTGTGATGATGACTGCATGATTTCCTATGCCATGGGGAGTATGCTCCTCCAGTAGCACGTGACCCAGACACATCATTTTTACTTTTCCGTTTTTATCTGAATAGTTGGTCAGAACTCTCATGTAGGTATCATCTCCGGGGATGAAGTTCTGAATGACCAGAGAATCATCATATCCTGATCCATAGACATCTCTCAGTGCCTGATTCAGTTCATCTCTTGAATCCACCTTATATACCTTTTTCTGAGTTGCAAAAGGGTGCCTCCAGTATTCAATGCCGTTGGAAGGTTTCATGATAAAAGGTCCCTCAAAAGGAAGTTCGAAATCATCGCCCATTTCTTTTCTGTGTATGAAAGTATCCGGATAATCTACTCCGACTTTTTCGCATCTTTCATAAAACTTTTCTTTGTGGATCAGATCATTCATCAGATCAGCATCAATATATGGTGCAATCACATTCTCCGGCAGAAATTCCTTGTTCTCTGCCATCAGCTGCACATAGCTGTCGCCGCATCCGATCAGAAGAACGGTGACTTCTTCATATTCTTCGGCAAAGTCCTTCACCAGCTGGAGAAATGTCTCTCTTTCATCCGCTTTGGGATTTGCTGTATAGTGCATGATGGAACTGTTCATGCACGGTCCTGACATGTATTTTCCATAAACATAGGGCTTAAGTCCATAAGCCTCATGAAACGCTCTGGCAACGCTGTATACGTTGATATCTCCTGCAAATAGGAGCGGAATGAATTCCTTTTTCATATCTGCCTCCTTGTTTTTACTGATACATATACAGATACATTATATACCAAAACGCTTGAAATACAAATATAATCACAGAAAAATCACATAATAAATAGCAGCCCTTGAAGAGCTGCCGGTCCACTCAGTTTTCCTCGGATAATATCCTTCCATCTTCTAGTTTTAATACTCTGCTGCATTGATTTGCCACATTTTCATCATGGGTCACAATGATGACTGTTGCACCGAACTGATTGAGTCTTCGGAATATCCTCATGATTTCCTCAGATGTCTGTGAATCCAGAGAACCGGTGGGTTCATCAGCAAGGATAATATCTGCCCCGTTTACCAGTGCACGCGCAATGGCAATTCTCTGCTTTTGTCCGACGGAAAGTTCTTCTGGAAATCTGTCCTTCTTATCTCTCATGCCCATTTCCTGCAGGACATCCAGGGCAATCTGTTTCCACTGCTTCCTCGAATAGTCGGAATACTGCAGCGGAACCATTACATTTTCCAATGCCGTATACCGTTCAATCAGGGCAAAATCCTGCAGCACAAAGCCCAGCTTTCTGTTTCTGTAATAGGCAAGTTCGCGGTCCGTAAGATGACTGACATTTTTTCCGTCCAGATAATATTTCCCTCCATCCATGCTCTCGATGAGTGAAAGAATATTCATGAGCGTGGTCTTGCCGGAACCGGAAGCACCCATGATGGCAATCATTTCTCCTTTTCTGACTGAGAGTGAAAGATTGTCCACGGCTAGAACCTCATAATCTCTGCCGCTGTATATTTTACTGATATTTTCCAGTTCAATGATATTCATGTCTGACTCCTTAATTCACTGACAATCGTTCTTTTCTCCAGTACCTGGATGGGAAACTGTACAATCACCATTCCAAGTAATAGCATAATAACCACAGAAATGATTGTCGCTGCTTTCAATCCGAAGAAATACACAGCAGGCAGAGCACCTGCGACAATCGAAAGAAACAGCGGCAGACAGAGCCGGATGATAATGTCCCCTTTTGTTGCACCGCACAGCCGGTGGACGGTGAATTCAAAAATATGTTCATCCATATAATTCAGCATGATTGCAATGCTTCCCATGATTGCAACAATTCCGAACATGAGAGCCGCTACCAGAAGGATGATGTTTTTGCTCTGAAGTTTTACGATACCGCCTTCATGATTATTCATCATCTCCAGTACTAAAAGCGGCCTTGACTTTCCTGACACAAATCCTGCAGGAAGGATGGACGCCTCATCCAAAGATATTGTTCCGGCTGCCTTATCCTGTATCTTTTCTCCAAATGAATTTCCATTCACTTCAAGAAACCGGCTGCTTTCCATAGAGTCTGTCAATTTATGTATGCTCCAGGTTTCATCATATTTTTTAGTTGTCTTTGTCATGGTCATGGCATCAGAGATCACATTGAGGACATAGCACAGAATCAGGGTTGTGGCTACAACCTGAATCAGCAGGATAAGAAACGCTCTTCTGTGACACCTGAAGTCTCGTATTAAATTGGAAATGATATTCATCATTTCATCCCTTTCATGCTGTAAAACAACGGAAATATCCATAATATTCTTTGATGGCTGCACTTCGCCGTACTTCCATACATGAATCATTAATATCCATGCACATCTCATAAATTACCATATTATCTTTTTCATTTTCTTAATATAATCTTAAAAATAACCAAAATCAGGATTCCGGCTTCTCCGAAATCCTGCCCTTGAATTCTTTTGGGGTACATACTGAAAAATGCAAATGAAAACACGGTATTGAAAAGACAGTCAAAATCTTTTCAACCCGTGTTTTTCAATTTTTCAGATCTGGATACTCAAATGTGCGTCAGAATTGTTTTTTATACTCAATAAAAATATTTCTTTGCAACTAGCAGCATTAATGGAAAAAGATAACCCATAACTGCAGCAGTTCCAATATAAATATCGTTGATATGATTTACATCACATATTGCTATATATATGCAAAACATAAAGAACGAAAAAACGATGCTATAAAAATAAAAGTATTCTCAATTTCTTATTCATTCCACCACACCTTTCTAAGTGTCACTGTTGAAAAATTATACTCACCTTTTTTAGCAATAACTGCCTATGAAATTTTCAGTTCCAGCATGACAGGACAGTGGTCAGAACCTTCCACATCGCCAAGAATCCTGCAGTCAAGAATGCTGTCATAGAACCTATCTGAAACAATGAAGTAATCGATTCTCCATCCTGCATTGTTTTTCCTTGCCTGAAAGCGGTAGGACCACCAGGTATAGATGCCTTCTGCTTCCGGATTTCTCTTCCTCCATACATCTGTAAATCCGCTGCTTAGAAGAGCTGTCATCTTTTCCCGTTCCTGATCGGAAAATCCGGCATTTCCTCTGTTTGTTTTCGGGTTCTTCAGATCAATCTCCGTATGGGCAACATTCAGGTCCCCGCAGTAGACCACCGGTTTCTTCCGGTCAAGGATGCAAAGATACTCCCTCAGATGGTCTTCAAATTCGCAACGGTAATCAATCCGTTTCAGTTCATTCTGCGCATTGGGAACATAGCAGTTGACCAGATAGAATTCTTCAAATTCCAGCGTCTGTACCCTTCCTTCATCATCGGGAAATCCTTCGATTCCGCAGGTAATGGAAAGTGGAGTAAGCTTCGTAAATACTCCCGTCCCGGAGTATCCTTTTTTCTGTGCGCTGTTAAAATATTCTTCATACCCTTGCGGATGAAAATCCGCCTGATCCGGCTGCATCTTTGTTTCCTGCAGGCAGAAGATATCTGCATCTGCTTCATTAAAAAAGTCTTCAAAGCCTTTTTTCAAGACGGCTCTGAAGCCATTGACATTCCATGTAACAATTTTCATGATTCTAAAAGTAAAACAATACGGGCAGGCTATAAGCCGGGTTCTGTCTTGAACGATCATCTATCTAGGCCTAAAGTCGCCAATAGGCTCAAGCGAACTACCATCCCGGGGGATGACGGGCAGCCATCCTTCTTCCCTGTTTGTTCTTGCTCCGAATGGGGTTTACACGGCCAGCATGTTACCATGCTGCCGGTGAGCTCTTACCTCACCATTTCAACCTTGCCACAGCTTAACCTGTTTCGGCGGTGTGTTTCTGTTGCACTTTCCTTAAGGTTACCCTCACCAGACGTTATCTGGCATCCCTGCCCTGTGGAGCCCGGACTTTCCTCACGTATTTCTACCTGCGACCGTCCACCTGCCCGAACATCAGCTATAACTTCATGAAAGGCGCTTTGCACCTTTTACTCTTCACAAATTCTATATCATAGTTCAATTCATTTGTAAACATGATATCTACAAAAGCATCCGGGAATATTTTCTCGGTACCGAAGTGACCGGCATCAATGACATTGATACCGATTTCTTCCGCAAGTCTGGCTTCATGGTGCTTCAAATCCCCGGTAATGAAAAGATCACATCCATATTCTCGGGCAGATTCAAGAAATTCGGCCCCTGCACCGCTGCAGATTCCGATTCTTTCCACTTTTGCCTGCATGTCGCCGACGATATTAAAAGATGCAATGTCCACATGGAGCTTCACAGACAGCTCCTCTGCCACATCTTTTACAGTCTCCTGCGGCGCAAAGCCCATTCTGGTAATGCTTTCATCTCCGATATAATAGACTTCGTCCAGATTCAGAAGATTTGCCAGATAATCATTATTCCCACCGCGGCAGATATCGAAAGTGGTATGGCAGGAAAATACGGAAATCCCGCTGGCCAGTAGTTTTCTGATATATCGTCCGGATGCCTTTT
>JAZRWY010000049.1:0-2338 GCA_045599945.1 Anaerovoracaceae bacterium
CTTTCTCTTGTGAACAAGGGCGTGACCCAGGCGGAAGAGATTACTGCAGGAAAGAATGTGAAGGCTGGAGGCATAGAGTTTTCCATCTATTTCATGCCGGGACTTGGCGGACATCCTCTTACCGAAGAAAATGCTAAAGGAATGACCGAGGTTGTCAATGCAATCAATCCGGATTTTCTGAGAATCCGGACCTGTGCAGTAAAACCAGGAACCGGTCTTTATGAGGATTATATCAACGGAAGCTTTCTTCTTGCTTCGGAAGATGAAAAGGTGAAAGAAATCCGCCATGTCATTTCTCATGCAGAAGGAATTGATACCGTTCTTGTATCGGATCACATTCTGAACCTTCTGCAGAATGTGGAGGGAAGCATGAAGGATGACCGCGATTTCATGCTTGGCATCATCGACGAGTATCTGGGGCTTTCGGAAAGGGAGAAGAGAAAATATCAGGCGGCGAGAAGGACCATCGGGATATATAGTCCCAGACAGATGAAATATCTTTCTGCGCAGCAGATGGATAAGATCTGCGGCATGACAGAAGCTTTGGTTTCCGATGAAGAATTCGAAATTGCCATGAATGCCATCATTTCAAACTATATTTAAAAATTTGTTTAAACTTTCACATAAATATTGACATTTATGAAGAAAAGAATATAATCGTTATTGTATCGGGCAGGTGAATGCATGATGTAAAGCCGAGCCACCATAACTTAATTATGGCACAATACAATTCCGATAGAGATATAGCATGTTTTCTAAGCGTGGGTATCAGAAGATCATCTGAATCTGCAGGTTAAAAACTATATCAGGTGCCCATAAGAAACAGGCAGGTCGGAATTTGTTTTGTTTTTGAACTATTAATGGAGAAAATATCATGAACCCAAAAGAAATTTTAGATGTTACAGTAAAAAAAGCCGTAGCAAAGGGAAATCTAAGCATCGTTTCCATGCTTCTGCTGGGATTTCTGGCAGGCGCATTCATTGCTTTTGGAGCAGAAGCTTCCAACATGAGTGCATTTAATCTGTTATCCGATCCCGCAACCTTTGGTCTTGGAAGAGTACTCTGTGCTTCCATATTCCCAGTAGGACTCATCATGGTCATACTGGCGGGAGCCGAGCTCTTTACCGGAAACACATTGATGCTTGCCGGTGTTCTGGACAAGGAGGTCAGCTGGGGAAAAATGCTGAAGAACTGGTTCTTCGTATATGTAGGAAACTTCATCGGTGCCGTATTCATTGCATGGATGATGAACTACTGCGGACTTCTCGATTCCGGAGCAGGGCTTCTCGGAGCAGTCACGGTGAAAATCGGTGCAGGAAAAACAGCCCTTTCCTTTGGAAAAGCGTTTGTTCTCGGCATCATGTGCAACTGGCTGGTATGCCTTGCTGTATGGATGGCTTTCGGTTCGGACAGCACCATCGGAAAGATCTTTAGTATCTTCTTCCCGATCTGGCTGTTTGTTGCCAGCGGATTTGAACATAGCGTTGCAAACATGTATTACATTCCGGCTGCCATCATGGGAAAAGCAGCATATGGAGAAGGTGCCATGACAATCGGTGCGTCGCAGGAAGCCATGGATTCACTGACCTGGGGAGGTTTTCTTGTAGATAACCTGATTCCTGTAACCCTTGGGAACATTGTTGGCGGCTGCATTTTTGTAGCCATGATCTATTGGATCATTTATAGGAAAGCGAGCAGATGATAGATAAAAAGAAACTTTATGAGATGCTCGATGCGAAGGGCATTTTCTATGAAGCCCATGAACATGAACCGGTATATACGGTGGAAGAGGCAGATGCTCTTGACATTCCTTTTCAGGAATATGGGCTGAAAAACCTGTTTCTGAAGGATAAGAAAAAGAATTATTATCTGGTCTCTCTTCATGGACAAAAGCAGATGGATCTGAAAAAACTGAAAAACGCGCTTGGGTGTACACCTCTTCATTTCGGAAGCGAAGAACAGCTCACAGAAAAGACAGGCCTTCTGAAAGGGCATGTGACACCATTTGGCGTACTGAATTCCGAACCGGGAAGCGTTTTATCCGTATTTGACAGCGCGCTGAAGGGAAAAACCGTTGGCATTCATCCAATGCAGAATGACGCAACCATATTTCTATCGTTTGACGATTTATGGAAGTTCCTTGAAGAAGCAGGCTATGAAATCAGATTCATAGATATGGATAGCATGTAAATATATGAAAAAAAGCATCCACGCGTCAAACGCGTGGTTTTTCATATGCGGGTGAAACCCTATGCTACCAGCGACGCGTAAACACGTAAATACAGTCCACCACCTGCATGCACTTTAACTACTATTTCTTTTTCTTGAACGGACCTGC
>JAZRWY010000050.1:0-3351 GCA_045599945.1 Anaerovoracaceae bacterium
GGAGGTGCCACATCATGTATCTTGATGCAACAGTGAAAGTACCGGATGTAAAGGGGAAAATCACATTCAGAAAAAAGGGAAATACGACATATGTCGAGTACGAATATGCACGGGTTTATGACCCCGCTCGCAAGTTTACAACGGTGAACAGAAAGGCCATAGGGAAGCTGCTGTCAGATGGCAAAGAGGAAATGCAGCCAAATGAAAACTTTCTGAAATACTTTCCGGAGCAGGAACTGCCCGAAACAAGAGAAAGAAGTGACAGAAGCTGTGCCCTCAGGATCGGGACATGGATGGCCATACGAAAGATAGTGAAGGACTACGGTCTCAGAGAAATGCTGGAGCAGCACATGACATCCAGGGATGCCGGACTGCTTCTTGATCTAGCGGCATATTCGATAATAGAAGAGGATAACCGTGCGCAGCATTATCCTTCCTATGCATTCAGCCATCCGCTGTTTACTGACGGCATGAGGATATACAGCGACTCTCACATAAGCGAATTTCTGCAGCGCATTGGGGATTCGATCGGTCCCGAATTTCTGAACGACTGGAATGAGCAGAAAGACCACAGAAAGAAGATATACATCTCTTACGACTCCACATCGAAGAAATGCCAGTCAGGTGATCTGAGAATAGTTGAAAAAGGTCATTCCAAGGAGAATGAAGAGACGGATATATTCAACTATGCCATAGCCTTTGACACCAGGAACAGAGAGCCGCTGTTCTATGAAACGTATCCGGGAAGCATCAATGACATATCTCAGTTCAGATGTACTGTAGACAGGGCGCTGGGATACGGATACAGAAAAATAGGCTTCATACTGGATAGAGGATATTTCAGCAAGGAGAACATCATCCATATGGAGAATGCCGGATACAGCTTTGTCATGATGCTGAAAGGGAAAGCGTCCCTGGTACAGGAATGGGTGCTTGAAAACAAGGGGAGCTTTGAAACAAAGCGCGCATGCAACATTCCCGAATATGGAGTGTATGGCAGGACAATACAGAAGAAGCTGTTTGCTTCAGACAGCAAGCCGAGATACATACACCTGTATCACAGCACGGTAAAGGAAGCAAACGAAAGAGCGGAAGTGGAGAAAAAGATCAATCAGCTCACGGAATTTCTGGAAAGACATATCAATCAGTTCGTGGAATTCAATCCGGGCATGGGAAATTACTTTGAACTCCATTATGATGAGGTGAACAGAGAAACATCAAAGAAGAAAGAGGAGGGTAAGGAAGAAAGCAAAGCCAAGAAATTTGTATTCTTCGAGGAAAAAACAGCAGTAATAGAGCTTGAACTGAAACTGTGCGGATACTTTGTCATAGTGACATCGGATAACATGACGGCAAAGGAAGCGCTCGAGCTCTACAAGGGAAGGGATGCTTCCGAGAAGCTGTTCCTTTCAGACAAGACGTTCCTTGGAAACAGCTGTCTCAGGGTTGCAAGTGATGAGTCAGCATCAGCGAAGATGTTTGTTGAATTTGTAGCACTGATCATACGGAACCGCATGTACAACTATCTCAGAGAGGCCATGAAGACAATGGCAAAGAAGCATGAATACATGACGGTGCCTGCAGCCATAAGAGAACTTGACAAGATAGAAATGGCAAGGCAGCTTGACGGAGTATACAGGCTTGACCATGCGGTCACGGCAAAGCAGAAGACCATACTGAAAGCCTTTGGACTTGATGCGAATGATGTGAAGTACAGGGCACAGGAAATAAGCAGGCAGCTTGAAACGGGAATATAAGGAGGAATACAGATGGCAAGAATAACATCAATCGAAGCCCTTGAACATAAAATTGAAAAAGCACAGGAGCAGGTAAGCAGAACGAAGAAACAGTACGATAATGCAGTGAGAACACTGAGTGACCTGTTGGATAAACGGGATGCCCTGCGTAGAGATGAGCTTATAAAAGCTATCACTCAGAGCAACAAAACATATGAAGAAGTGATGGAATTTTTGGCTGAAAAATCAGATGAAAATGAGATTTAGTCGGAAAATTTCAGGAAAATGAGGATATACCATACACAACAAGATTGACAATATGGCATATATACCATACAATGAAAGGGAGGAAAGGATGACAGAATTCGAAATTGTTTTCTATGAAAAGGAAAATGGCAATTGTCCGGTTAAGGAAATTTTGGATTCTCTTGATATGAAAATGAAAGCTAAGATGGTTGCTTTATTGGAATTACTGGAGGAGAAGGGGAACCGGTTAGGGGAACCATACAGTAAGATGCTGGAAGATGGGATATTTGAGCTTCGGTGCAGAATTGGGAATAACAGCATCAGAATGATTTACTTTTTTTATTTTGCGGGAAAGATTGTTCTGACGAATGGTTTTGTAAAAAAGACAAATAAGACACCTCGGACAGAAATAAAGATAGCAAAGAGAAGAAAATCCGATTATATAGAAAGGATGAATCAGAGATGAAAACATTAAGTGAATACAAAAATGAACAGATGAAGGATCCTGAGTTCAGAAAGGAATATGAAGCAATTCAGCCTGAGATGGAAGTAATCAGGGCAATTGTAGAGGCCAGGATTCTAAGGAATATGACTCAAAAGGAACTGGCAGAACGGACTGGAATTCATCAGGCAGATATCAGCAAGCTTGAAAACGGAACCAGGAATCCGTCAATAAATCTGCTGAAGAGACTGGCGGATGGAATGGATATGGTATTGAAAATTGAGTTCATTCCAAAAGAAGAGCATATATACTGATATGATCCCATGCTCTGCTTTAGGGCAATCGCAAAGTCATAAGCAGTGAAAGATAATTAGATGCTATCTGGTTTTCCTGGATAGAAAAAATCCTGTTTGTCAATTCGAGGAGGTGTTCGTGCTCTGAGTAGGGATAATGCTGATTAGATGACTTTGCGATTGCCATAGCTCTGCTTCGGCAGGGCCTTTTTGTATTTGGAAAAAGAAAGGGAATGGGGTATAATTAAGTGTTAGCATATTAGAGGAGAGATTTAGATGAAGAAATATCACATCATAACATTTGGATGTCAGATGAATGAACACGACTCTGAAATCATGGCAGGTATGCTCGAGGAGAAGGGCTATGAGTACTGCGAAGAGAGAAAAGAGGCGGATGTTCTCATTATCAATACATGCTCAATCAGAGAAAATGCAGACAAGAGGTTCTTTGGAACTCTGGGTCAGCTGAAACATAAACACGAAGCGGATGAGAATTACATCGTTGGGGTATGTGGCTGCATGATGCAGCAGGAGCATATTACGGATACCCTGAAACAGAAATATCCATGGGTTGACCTTATTTTCGGTACCCATAACATACACAGGCTTCCGGAGCTTTTAGACGATGCACTGG
>JAZRWY010000051.1:0-27037 GCA_045599945.1 Anaerovoracaceae bacterium
GATTTATACCTCCTGGTAAATATTTTGAGCACTGCTGTCTTCCACAGGGAATTCGACTGTGTAATCACGTAAATAGAAAAGTCGATGCTTTAACAAACTGATTAACAGTAACAGACGAAAAGCTGTGGTCTGAGTCACCTCGTAACAGTCATAGCTGTAGAAAAATAGGAACAGATCCACAGTGCCTTTTCAAAATATATCAGAGATGGAAACAAATGCCCAGTGTTAACTGGGAGAAAGGAAAAATCCAATTACCATCTAAGATAATTGGATTATACGTGACAATATGGGTAAAAAAGTATTGGTACTGGGCGTAGGTGCCCAGGGAAGCGCAGCAGCAAAAAAGCTTGACCTGGAACCGGAGGTTACAGAAGTCATATGCGCGGATTTCGATATCAACGCTGTAGATAGCCTTGTTTCTCAGCTGCAGAAGGCAAGAGGCGTGCAGGTGGATGCCCATGACCTTGACAGCATCATTGCTGCAGCAGAGGGCGCCGACCTTCTGATCAACGGACTTCCGCTGGAATGCACGGAGAATGTTCTAGAAGCAGCTCTTGCAGTGAAGGCAGACTATCAGGATTATGCAGGAACCATTTCACTGGAACGGATGTGGATGGAAAGCGATCTGTTTGATCCGGCACAGGAACCTGCCTTTGAAGATCCGGCTGCCATCCAGTGGTGGAGAAGCCTCAATGCCCTGTATAAGCTTTATGGACCAAGATTCGAAGCAATCGGCAGGCTCGCCATTTTTGGAACGGGATCGGCTCCGGGTCTGATCTGCGTGGCAACAAGAGAAACCATGAAATATCTTGACACATGCGATACCATCTACAATTTTGTATGGGAAGGCGCCATTGCCAAGAGATTCCAGCCATTCTGGTGGTCACCGGTTACCGCTCTCAATGACATGAGCGACATGGCAATCGCCTATGAAGACGGCAAGTTCATCAATACGCCGGCATTCGGAAGAGAAGTCGACAGGCAGTACGATTACATGGACCAGGTCATTACGTTCCGGGAGCACTGTCATGATGAGCCGCTGCATTATGGCTTCAACAGTGAAAAATACTTTAAAGGCGTAAAAAATGCCTACTTCAAGTATGCAGGCGCAGGCATGGATTTCTGCAAGCCTTTGTATGAAGCAGGACTCCTGAAGCATGAAAAGGAAGAGTTCCAGGGAATGATGATCAGCCCGTTTGAATTTGTTCTGAGCCATATTCCGCATGCGCCAAAATATGAAGAGGAAATCCGGTCCTTCGTTGAGGAAGGAATGGCAGTGGATTCCGGCTGCATGGTCATCGAATCGTATGGAAAGAAGGATGGCAGGGACGTTCTTGTGGAATGCCATGTGCAGGCTCCAGGATTTGTGGAATCATTCGAAAGGGCAAAGATGACTGGGGAAATGTATCTGACAGGACAGAGCGGCTATCTGTATTCGAAGCTTTTCATCAATGACGACCTGAAGGGAGAAACGGGCGTCATATCCTCTGACATGCTCTCCTTTGAACAGTGCGATAAGTTCTTTGCATATGCTGCAGAACTGGATATCACTCTGGACATCCGGATCAAGGAACGGTAAATAAGGAACGTGAAGCATATTAAAGGGTGGTTTCCGCTGAAACCACCCTTGGTTTATTTTTTGTATTCGTTTTGTTGTGATGAAAGATTAAAGGCCGGTCTGTTTCTTTAATGTTTCAACCTTATCCAGTCTTTCCCAAGGAAGATCGATATCTGTTCTGCCGAAGTGACCGTAAGCTGCAGTCTGACGGTAGATTGGTCTTCTGAGATCCAGCGACTTGATGATGCCCTGCGGCGTCAGATTGAAATTCCGTTTTACAAGCTCTGCAATCTCCATATCAGGAATCTTTCCTGTGCCGAAGGAATCTACCAGAACGGATACAGGCTCCGCGATACCGATGGCATAGGAAAGCTCAATTTCAACACGGTCAGCAATGCCTGCAGCAACGATGTTCTTTGCTGCATATCTAGCTGCATATGTTGCAGAACGGTCTACCTTTGTAGGGTCTTTGCCGGAGAATGCGCCGCCGCCATGGTGTGCATATCCGCCGTATGTATCTACGATGATTTTTCTGCCGGTCAGACCGGAGTCTCCGTGAGGCCCTCCAATTACGAATCTGCCGGTAGGGTTGACAAAGATTCTCGTATTCTCATCCAGAAGCTCTGCAGGAATGATTGGCTTGATGACATGCTCGATAATATCTTCGCGGATCTGTTCCTGTGTTGCTGCCGGTGCGTGCTGCGTGGAGATAAGTACGGTATCCACTCTGACCACCTGATCGTCTTCATATTCCACGGTAACCTGTGTCTTCCCATCCGGTCTCAGATAAGGAATGGTTTTATCCTTACGAACGTCTGCAAGTCTCTTGGCCAGCTTATGCGCCAATGAAATCGGCATCGGCATGAGTTCCGGCGTTTCGTTGCATGCATAGCCGAACATGATGCCCTGGTCTCCTGCGCCACCAACCACGTCATTGGTTCCCATGGCGATATCGGATGACTGCTCATCGATTGCAGTAAGGATTGCGCATGTAGCAGCATCAAATCCATATTTTCCCCTGTTATATCCTATTTCGGAAATAACTCTTCTGGCAATGCTGTTGATGTCCACATATGCATTTGTGGTAATTTCTCCCATGATCATGCAGTATCCGGTCGTTGTTGTTGTTTCAGCAGCAACTCTGGAAAACGGATCCTGCTCAAGAAGCGCATCAAGAATCGCATCAGATACCTGGTCGCAGATTTTATCCGGATGACCTTCTGTTACGGATTCTGATGTAAATAGTCTTTTCATGTACTTTTCCTCCCAAAATTCATGTAATAAAAAACCCTCATGCTGAAAAGAGGGTTGCGATTTCAATGTCTTCCTCATCTTTCAGGATTTCCTGTAGGATTTAGCACCTTGGTTCACCAGGTTGCCGGGCTTCACTGGGCCTATTCCCTCTGCCGCTCGTAATAAGGATTCAATTAATTTTAAAACTGTACTTTACTAGTGTAACATAAATCCCTTTGTTGTCAATAAGAAATTGAAAGGATCTCCTTGAGCGCGCAGCAGAGGTGTGGTACAATGAGTGCATAATGAATAGGATTCATGTTCCTATCGGAAGATAGGCTAAGATGGAAGCGGGTGAGAATCCCGCGCGGTCCCGCCACTGTAAGGAAGGAGCCGGTTTCAGATGCCATTGCGAAAGTGAGAAGGTGAAGCCGGTGAAGAAATCCAAGCCAGGAGACATGCTTGAATCCATGAACCTGAGGTGCCGGAGTAGCGCTGCAGGGTATGAACATGCAGAAAAAACGGACTGCACGATCCTTATGGGATGGTGCGGTTTTTTTGTGGGAGAAAAATGAAAGAAACATTGAGAAAAAAGAGAATCCGGACAATCTGTCTGGCAGTGCTTGCAGCAGCGCTGATCGTCTATTTCGCTGTATATTATCTAATGGATGACGGTCAGGAAGGAACTGTGACAGTCTCCATCGAAATACAATGCGATCTGACCGGAAAAACAATACTTCCGATGACCCGGATGCAGTGCAGCAGAGGAGAGACGGTTTATGATGCTCTGGCATCCATATGCCGCGAAAAAGACATACAGATGGAAGCTTCCGGGATGGAAAGCCGCTATGTCGAAGGAATTGATCACATCTATGAATTCGATGACGGTCCGGAAAGCGGCTGGATGTTTCAGATCAATGGAGAATATATGAAAAAGAGCTGTTCCTCCTGTGAAGTGAAGGACGGAGACGTCATCACATGGACATATGCCAAAAGCCTGGGAGAGTATGACTGATGGAAAAATGGAAAGAAGGACTGGGGGAAGCATGCACATTTGCATCATACCACCCCCTGACAAATTTAATATTCTATGGACTGGCCGTGGGAATTGCAATGTTTGCCACAAGACCGGTATTCATTCTCATTGCATTTTTCTGTTCCTGGGTCTATTCCATTCTTCTCGGCGGAGAAAAAGCATGCAGGAAAAATCTGCTGCTCATGATTCCCATTGTGCTTGTCATGGCAGTCATCAATGTTTTGTTTACCCATGATGGAGAGACGGTACTGTTTTATCTGAACGGAAACAGAATCACATTGGAAGCGCTGTATTTCGGCATTGCTTCGGCAGCCATTCTGACGCTGATCATTGTCTGGTTTACCAGTTTTCATGTGATTTTCGGAGCCGAAAAGATTGTCTATCTGTTTGGAAAAACAGCGCCGGTTCTCGGACTGACTCTTTCCATGATTTTCCGATTCATTCCCCTTTTCAAAGCAAGATACCGGGAAATCCACATGGGACAGCAATGCATGGGAAGAGGCGGAAAAAAGAGAATCCGGCAGTTTCTGAAAGAGATATCCATACTCATATCCTGGTCTTTAGAGAGTTCCATTGAAACGGCAGACTCCATGGAAGCAAGAGGATATGGCCTGAAAGGAAGAACCAGTTTTTCTCTGTTTCAGCTAACAAAAAAAGACATTCTGGCGCTGGGGTTCATGGCAGTATCGGGACTGCTGGCACTGGCAGGATGCATAGCCGGAGAAATGAAACTTCAATACTATCCGGAGTTTCACCTTCAGAGCATGGATCTTCCTACAGCCGTTATTGCAATCAGCTATCTGGCGCTTCTTCTGATGCCGGCAGCAATTGACCTTATGGGAGAACGAAAATGGAACAGATTAGAATCAATGGCCTAAGCTTCAGATATCCTCTGGCAGATGGACCGGCACTGAAAGATGTGTCATTTTCTGTTCAGGAATCGGAATTCATTGTCATCTGCGGACGTTCCGGAAGCGGAAAAAGCACTCTGCTTAGACATCTGAAAAAGAATCTGATGCCGTATGGAGAAAGAACCGGAGAAATCTTTTTCAGAGGAGAGAATCTGGAGAGCCTGGATGACCGGGTGAGCACATCAAAGATCGGCTATGTACAGCAAAACCCAGATAATCAGATAGTGACAGATAAAGTATGGCATGAACTGGCGTTTGGACTGGAATCTCTCGGAGCCGATCCGGGAACCATCCGCAGAAGAGTTGCCGAGATGGCAAGTTTCTTTAACATCCAGTCCTGGTTCCGGAAGAATGTCAATGAACTGTCCGGCGGACAGAAGCAGCTGCTGAATCTTGCATCCATCATGGTCATGCAGCCCGATCTTCTGGTTCTGGATGAACCGACAGCCCAGCTGGATCCTGTGGCGGCAGCAGAATTCATCCGTACAGTGCATAGGATCAACAGGGAGATGGGAACAACAGTCATCATTTCCGAACACAGACTGGAAGATCTGTTTCCGGTGGCAGACCGGGTGATGATTCTGGAAGAAGGAAAAATCTTTTCTTTCCAGGCACCGCAGCAGACGG
The DNA here is from genome assembly GCA_045599945.1 of Anaerovoracaceae bacterium. GTDB lineage: Bacteria > Bacillota > Clostridia > Peptostreptococcales > Anaerovoracaceae > UMGS973. The sequence continues at coordinate 5,366 of JAZRWY010000051.1, forward strand.
GAAAACTGCTGGCGGAAAGCAGAAATCCCATGATCCATGGACTTCCGTCGGTTATGAGAATCTTTCTGGAGACAGATGGAGATGCAAAGTGTCCCATGACTGTGCGGGAAGGAAGGTTTCGGCTTGCGGAACTTCTTGGAGAGGGGAAGCCGGCAGGAACGGAAAAAAAGGAAATGGATTCCGGCGGCGAAAGCATTGCGGATTTTAAAGACATACGTTTCAGATACAGCAGAAAAGCGGAGGATGTACTCCGGGACTTTTCCCTTTCCGTCAGAAAGGGAGAATGGTATTCCATTGTGGGCGGAAACGGAACAGGAAAGAGTACGGCCCTGAAAATACTGAGCGGAATCCTGCGTCCCCAGAGCGGCAGAGTGGAAACAAAGGGAAGCATATCCATGGTGCCTCAGAATCCGCAGGCACTCTTTACAGAGATTACGGTAGAGGAAGAACTTCTGGAAGCATTTGCGCTGGTGAAAATGAGCGATGAAGAAAAAATTTCCAGAGTCAGTAACATGATTTCAGAAATGCAGCTTCCGGGGCTTGAAAAAGCACACCCTTATGACCTCTCCGGCGGAGAGCAGCAGCGCCTTGCCATTGGGAAGATTCTTCTTCTGGAACCGGACCTTCTCATACTGGACGAGCCCACCAAAGGATTGGATCCTTTCTTCAAAAAAACGCTGGCAGAGATTCTCCAGAGATATATGGGAGCCGGGGGAAGCCTTCTCATGGTATCGCATGATCTGGAATTCTGCGCGGAATACTCGGACCGTTGCGGCATGCTCTTTGACGGTTCCATCGTCTGTGAGGACGTCCCCGAAAGATTCTTTTCCGGCAATGCCTTCTATACGACGGCAGCAAACCGGATGGCCGGGAGATGGTTTCCGCAGGCAGTTACGGCTGAGGAGGTAGCAGAATGCATAAAAAAAGCAATCTGAGTCAGTATGAGATGGCCTGCAGAAAAAGAACCATGGTCTGCGCGCTTCTCATATTTCTGCTGATTCCGCTGACCATTGCAGCCGGATGTATTTTTCTTCAGAATGAACGATACATGATCATATCCCTTGCCATTCTTCTGTATACCATGCTTCCGTTTTTCATGGTATTTGAAAAGCGAAAGCCAAAGGCGCGGGAAATTGTACTGATCGCGGTAATGGCAGCACTTACAGTGCTGGCGCAGCTGTTTTTCCATGTGATTCTTCCGGTACAGGTCGGGACGGCGCTGGTTATTCTAAGCGGGATAGGGCTTGGGCCGGAAGCCGGATTTCTCATCGGAGCAATATCCAGATTCATCTGCAATTTCTACATGGGACAGGGTCCTTGGACGCCGTGGGAGATGTTCTGTCTTGGCATGCTGGGATTTCTCGCAGGTCTGTGCTTTCATAGGGCGTCTGCAGAAAAATTGAAGGAACGGAATTTCCGGGTCCTGCTGGGACCGGTCCTCTGCATCATCCTTGCCATGGTAGCCGCATATGTCTGCTATCTCCTTGTTCCGGCAGGAGATGCGACATTCTTTGGATGGAGGCTTTATGTGTTTGGAGCAGCAGGGCTTCTGGCAGGAGTGCTTGTCCAGAAGGAGCAGCTGCCGGTATCCGGCATTACGCTGACCGCATTCACATTTTTTGCGACGTTCATTCTGTACGGAGGACTGATGAATATCTGTGCAGGCGTTACGGCATCCGGAATTCCTGGGGGAGAAGCAGTATCCTGGAATACGCTCCGCGTGCTGTTTGTGACAGGAGCACCATATGATGCATTTCATGCAGGAACGGCGGCTTTATGCGTATTCCTGTTTGGGGATGTGATCATCAGAAAACTGGAAAGGATAAAGATTAAGTACGGTATTTATAGATGAAAAAGGTGATAAAGATTGCTGTCCCGGCCATTCTTGTAATAGCTGTCATTCTTGCAGCGGTACATGCTAGCGGGACAAAAGCAGAAGAAGTAAAGGACAGGGCAGGAGAAATCATATATTCTCAGCTTGCGGGAAACCCTGTCTACGGAAGGGAGTGGCAGGTGATTGCTCTTGCTGCTGACGGATATGAAGAAAGTCCGGTCATGGATGAATACTATTCCAATCTGGAGAAGTACCTGAAGGAGCATGATGGGGTGCTGTCTGAAAAGCGGTATACGGAATATGCGAGAGTAATCCTTGCTGTGGCTGCCATCAGGAAAGATCCGGCTGATGTGGCCGGATATGACCTGACCAGGAAACTTGAAGATGCAGAGAAGGTTGAACAGCAGGGAATCAACGGACCCATATGGGCCCTGATGGCTTTGCATGAAGCAGGCTATGAAGGCGAGGTCATTGACAGATATGTAGAATATGTTCTTTCACGGCAGCTGAAAAGCGGAGGCTGGGCACTTTTGTCCGACCAGATGGATGTAGATGTGATAGCGATGGCAATACGGGCGCTGGAGCCGTATGCATGTACAGAAGATCTGGAAAAGGCATATGACGCCCTCCGGTCTGCAGAGAAAAAGGACGGCACCTTTGGAGAAACGGCCGGTGCTGATTCTTCAGCAGAAAGTACAGCCCAGGCGATATTGACATTGTCCCCATCTGCAGACCTGGATCAGGAGGTGAAAGGACTGCTGAAGTTTGCTGACAGAAGCGGCGAATTTCTGAGAGAGGGAGAGGCTGATGCCATGAGTACCGTGCAGGGATACATGGCACTTACAGCATATGTAAAGAATGTAGAGGCAATGAAGGAGAGAGGAAAGGAAGGATAAGGTTATGAAAAAAACAGCAAGAATCATGGGCATGGTAATGACATTGGTGATGGTGATTGCATTCACAGGATGCGGAGAAAAGAATGTGACGGCTCTCGTGAGCATCAGCGTGGCAGGAGACATGAAGTGCATGAATGAAGAGGTCTCCGTTACAGATGTCAATGGGAATGGAATCATTGACATGGATGACGCGCTGAAAACAGTATCTGAGAGTCATGGAGAAAAGTATGAATCTGCAGATGCAGGTTATGGCCTGGGCATAGCAAATCTCTGGGGAGACGACAGCGGCGCCTTCGGATATTATCTGAACGACCAGATGGCATCCAATCTTGAAGAGGAGATTGCGGACGGCGCGTGCATCACCGTGTACTCATACATGGATACCGCAGGCTTTTCTGATGCATATACATACTTTGCGGAAAAGAATGTGAAAAGTGAAAACGGAGAGGCTGCATTCACATTGATGAAGGTAACCCTTGATAAGGACTTTAATCCGGTGGCTGAGCCTTGTGAAGGAGCGACGGTTTCCTATGAAGGCGGAGTCCTTGGCAAAACTGACAAGGATGGAAACATATCCTTTTCGCTTGATGAAAAAGAGCATGTGATTCTGGCGGAAGGAGAGGGTCTGGTTCCTTCTGCGGCATTGCTGAATGGGGAATAAACGCTTTACAAACGTATATTAATGGTGGTAAGGTGAAAGATAGAGATATTTCATTTTTTGGAGAAATGCGATGAGTGAAAAGATGGTAATAACCATAAGCAGAGAATATGGAAGCGGCGGAAGGGCCATTGGAAGGAAACTGGCAGACCGTCTGGGGATAGATTTTGTGGACAGGGATATCCTTGCGAAACTTGTCGACGAATCCTATTCCATTGAAGAGGCGCAGGCAAAACTTTTGGCGAGCAGAAACAGCATCGTGAAAAACATCTATGCGGCGCTTGGATTTGCAGCACCATCGGAAACCAAGGATTTTGAGGAGCAGGCAGCAAAGATCCGCGAGATTGCAGAGAACAGATCCTGCGTATTTGTCGGAAGGTGTGCAGATTACATTCTGAGCGGAATGCCCGGAGTTACGAGTGTGTTCTTTTATTCCAGCATGGAAGAGAGAATCCGCCGTGCCATGAAGGAGCAGAACATTTCAAAGTCCGAGGCAAAAGTATGGATTACAACGACCGATTCCACAAGGCGCGGCTACTATAACCGGCAGACCGGCAGACTGTGGGGCGATGCTGTCAACTACCATCTGTCTCTGGATACGGCGAACATGACGGAAGAGGAAGTCGTGGATTTTATCATTTCATACATTGAGATCAAAAACAGAAAGTGATATGGAACAGAAGAAGATTCTGTGGTAATATATAATTTACGGGTTATCATATGACCTGAATAATAGTTTGCCGCGTCTCATCTGATGCGGAAATGAAAGGAAGAAAGAAAAATGACAGACAAAGGTAAATACTATATCAGTACACCAATCTACTATCCAAGTTCAAATCTTCACATCGGGCATACATATTGCACAGTAATGGCAGATGCCATGGCAAGATACAAGAGAATGACAGGATATGATGTAATGTTCCTGACAGGAACAGACGAACACGGCCAGAAGATCCAGGAAATTGCCGACAAGGCCGGTGTTACTCCACAGGAATACGTTGACAACGTAGTTGCCGGAATCAAGGACTTATGGAAGACCATGGAGATTTCCTACGATGATTTCATCAGAACTACAGAAGACAGACATATAAAGAGAGTACAGGCTCTTTTCATGAAGATGTATGAAAAGGGTGACATATATAAAGGAGAATATGAAGGTCTCTACTGCACACCATGTGAATCCTTCTGGACAGAGAGCCAACTGGTGGACGGCTGCTGCCCGGACTGCGGAAGACCTGTCACTCCTGCAAAGGAAGAAGCATACTTCTTCAAACTTTCAAGCTATGCAGATAAGCTCCTTCAGCTGTTTGATGAAAATCCTGAATTCCTGATGCCGGATACAAGAAGAAATGAAATGAAGGCATTCATAGGCCAGGGCCTTGAAGACTTATGCATCTCAAGATCAACCTTTGACTGGGGAATTCCGGTACCAATCGATGACAAGCATGTCATGTACGTATGGCTAGATGCACTGTCAAACTACATTACAGCTCTCGGCTGGCCTGATGAACCTGAAAAGTTTGACAAGTACTGGCCTGCAGATGTACATCTTGTAGGCAAGGAGATCGTTAGATTCCACTCAATCATCTGGCCTGCAATGCTTATGAGTGCAGATGTTCCTCTTCCGAAGCAGGTATTAGGACATGGATGGCTTCTCCTGGGCGGAGAAAAGGTATCTAAGTCAAAGGCTGCAAAGGCTGCAGACGTGGTGGATCCTGTAATCCTTATCGAAAGATATGGCATCGATGCATTGAAATATTTCCTTCTGAGAGAATATACTTTCGGACAGGATGGAATCTTTACAAATGAAGTAATGCTCAAGCGCATGAACTATGACCTTGCGAACGACCTTGGAAATCTTGTTTCCAGAACAGTTTCCATGATTGAGAAATATAACGGAGGATTCGTTCCGGATATTCATAAGGATACATGGGAAGCTGTAGATGATGACCTTAAGACTGTTGCCATCTCTGCTGCTGACAAGGTTGATGTTCAGATGGACAGGTTCGCATTCAACCTGGCGCTGGAAGAAATCTGGGTTGTAGTCAGAAGAGCCAACAAGTACATCGATGAGACGGCGCCTTGGATTCTGGCAAAGGATGAAGCGACAAAGGATAGACTGGATACAGTGCTGCATAATCTTGCAGAAGCCATCAGAATCATATCTGTTCTCATCTATCCATTCATGCATACGACTTCTGATGAAATCAGAAAGCAGATGGGCTTATGGTATGCAGAGCCGGTATGGGAGGACTGCTATGTATTTGAATCAATGGCAGGCGAACAGGTGAAGAAGGGCAATGCAATATTCCCTAGAATCGATATCGAGAAGGAACTGGAAGAGCTTGCTGAAATCGCATCACCAAAGGAAGAGAACATTCCTCTTGAGTTAAAGGATGAAATCGTATATGACGACTTCGATAAGCTTGACCTCAGAGTAGGAACAATCCTTGAAGCGGAAAAGCATCCGAAGGCTGACAAACTGCTTGTATTCCAGGTACAGATGGGAACGGAAAAGAGACAGATCATCTCTGGAGTAGCGAAGTACTTCAAGCCGGAAGAATGTGTAGGACAGAAGGTTGTAGTAGTTGCCAACCTTGCACCTAGAAAGCTTAGAGGACTGGAATCCAAGGGAATGATCCTGTTTGCAGATGACGTAGTAGACGAAAAGGAAACGCTTCAGTTTGTAACTACACTTGCAAATGATGGTAACCCTGTAACATAGGATATTCGATGAATTTGTCAGGTACGGGTAACCGTGCCTGATTTTTAAGGAGAAAACATGCTTTTTGATGCACATGCACATGTAAATGAGAGAAGTCTTGGGGATGAGGAGAGAAAGGCTTTCATCAAAGCAACAGAAGATGAAGGAATGCTTGCAGCAGACATAGGCTTTGACCTTGAAAGCTCAATGATGGCAGTAGAGCATGCCAGAAAGTATGACTGGTGCTATGCAGTAGTAGGCTGCCATCCTCATGATGCTGAAAGCTTTGATGACATTCAGCTTGAAATGATAAGGGGTCTTGCCATGGAAAAGAAAGCAGTTGCCATAGGCGAGATCGGCCTCGACTTCTATAGGAACCTGTCAGACCCCGAAAGCCAGGAATACTGGTTCAGAAGGCAGATAAGGCTTGCCAATGAACTGAAGATGCCTATAGTGATCCACGAAAGGGATGCAGTGCAGGCTGTCATGGATATCCTGAAGGAAGAAGGCGCATTCTCGGCAGAGAGAAGGAGCTGGTTTCCAAAGAGACCTGGACCTGATGGTGATGTAGATGATGCAAGAGTACTGATCCACTGCTTCTCAGCAAGCAAAGAAGTTGCCCAGCAGTATGTAAAGCTAGGCGCAACCATATCAATCTGCGGTCCTGTCACATATAGGAACAACAGGAAGACTATCGAGGTTGTAGAAAACACCCCTATAGAGTTCATGACTGTTGAGACGGATGCCCCATATCTCACACCGGAGCCATTAAGAGGAAGAAGAAACGTTCCTGCAAATGTAAGGTATACGGCTCAGAAGGTAGCAGACATCAAGGGAATGGAGTATGAGGATGTAGTAAGAATCACCTGCGAGAATGCAAAGAGATTCTATGGAATTAAATAAAGAGAGATTGAGGAAGTGAAAAAGCTTCCTCTTTTGATATAATGGGGGCTGAGAGGAAGAAATAGTATGAGTAAAGAAAACAGAATCCAGTTATCGGATCATTTTACATACAAAAGAGTATTGCGATTCACCCTGCCGAGCATAGCAAGCATGATATTTCTTTCATGCTACAGCATTGTAGACGGACTGTTCATCTCAAACTTTGCAGGGAAGACTGCCTTCGCATCGGTTAATCTGACATTTCCGCTGTTTTCAATCATTGGAGTATTTGGAATCATGATTGGAGCGGGAGGCTCCGCCATTATAGGAGCAACTCTGGGAATGGGTGACAGGGACCGGGCAAAGGGATACTTTTCATTCTTTACAGTATGCTGCATCATTGCAGGCATCATAGGAAGCGTTGCAGGACTTTTGCTTCTTAAGCCTCTTATTATCATGCTTGGTGCAGAGCCTGACATGATGGCATATTGCATGAGATATGGGACCATTGGAATGCTTACAGTTCCTTTTTTCATGCTTCAGTTCATGTTCCAGACGCTGTTTGTAACAGCAGAAAAGCCTAAACTTGCTTTTGCGGTTACAGTTGCAACCGGACTGATCAATACCATATTGGATGCCATATTCATCATCTGGCTTGGATGGGGAGTAACAGGTGCTGCCATTGCAACAGGCATAGCGGAAGTATTTGGCGGTACTGCGCCTCTGATTTATTTCCTTCGTCCAAATGACAGTCTATTAAGAATAGTAAAGCCCCTTGCTGATTTCAGAGTGCTTGGAAGAGCATGCACAAACGGTCTTTCTGAATTTGTATCGATGGTTTCTGAATCCATCGTAACCACCCTATACAACTTTCAGCTGCTTAAGATTGCAGGCGCAGACGGCGTTGCAGCCTATGGAGCAATCGGGTATATCGCATTCATATTTTTTGCGGTGTTTGGTGGATACAACATGGGAGTCCAGCCGGTATTCAGCTATAACTATGGAGCGGATAGAAGAGATGAGCTAAAGAATCTGTTTAAGAAGAGTGTAATGCTCATGGTGAGCTGGGGCCTTGTGATGGAAATGCTCATATTTTCACTAGCGCGGCCGCTTGCCGCTGTATTTGTAGGTTATGATACAGGCCTTCTTGAAATGACAGTTCATGGAACCAGAATATATGCGCTTCTGTTCATTACCTGCGGATTTAACATCTTTGCAACCGGAATGTTTACAGCTTTAAATAACGGAATTGTATCTGCAATATGTTCATTCGTAAGAGTAATCATCTGTGAATGCGGAGCAGTACTCATCCTCCCGGTATTCTGGGGACTGAACGGTATCTGGGCATCAGCGCCGGCTGCTGAGATCGGAGCAACGACAATTGTACTCATATATACAATGGCACTGAGAAAAAGATATGGATATGCATAAGAGAATATAAAAAAACAAACGGTACTTTAGAGCCTCTAAAGTACCGTTAATCGTTCTGCTATTTGCCGCAGGCAGCATCGACTGCCTTGATCATTGCGCTTCTGACGCCGCCTTCTTCCATGGCAGCAACGCCCTTGATGGTGGTTCCTCCAGGGGAGCATACCTGGTCTTTGAGCTGTCCGGGATGAAGACCGGTTGTCTGCATCATCTTTGCAGTTCCTATCATCATCTGCGTGATGACCTCGTATGTTATATCCCTAGGAAGTCCGTTCTTTACGCCGCCGTCTGAAAGTCCTTCGATGAATACATCAACAAAGGCAGGTGCGCAGCCTCCGATTGCTGAGCCCGCAGGAATCAGGCTTCCGTCGATATGTATCACCTTTGCAATCTTTGAAAGGGTCTTAGTCCAGTATTTCTTTTCTTCCGTTGAAAGATTATCCTTCTTTTCCATGAAGATAACGCCTTCGCCGATGGATACCGGTGTATTTGGAAGGATGTACTGTACATGGACATCTTCAGGTGAAAGATGCTTCATGTATGTATCATAGTCCCATCCGAATGCAACAGAGATTATAGTTTTTCCTTTCATCTTTTCTCCTGCACTTTCGAGGATTCCTTCAATCTGGTACGGCTTGCAGGCCATGAAGATCACCTCGCTGTGATCAAGAAGTGCGTCCAGTGATTCTTCCGGATTAAATCCGTACTGCTCTGCATTTTTGCAGAGTTTTTCAAAATCCGGTGCATATGCATAGCATTCATTTGCCTGAATATCTGTAAATGCTGTAAGGCCGAGGAGCATGGCCTGTGCCATGTTTCCCATGCCGATAAATCCAATTGCTTTCATTTCATTGTCCTCCAATGAGTATAGTATAGCAGAAAAAAATATTTTTTGTATGAAACATTCTTACTTCCCATAGATTAGATTTTTTACATCTACATGGTTTTCAATCATGCCGCAGTTATACAGGAAGTTTTCTGTTGTCTGCATCTGTTTGATGTCTGTATCTGTGATTTCAGTGCTGAAATCGTACAGCTTATACATGTCCTTTACTGCTGAAAGCTCCATGTCGAGATTCTCTGCAGTGATTTCCAGAGCTTCCTCTGTATGATCATTGATGTAAATGGCGATTTCATTTTGCGTCTTCAGGAATGCATCGATGATTTCAGGATTTGCATCTGCAAATTCTTTTGATGTAGCTGTGCAGATGGAGGATGCGATCAGCCCCTTGCCATCCGTTACCAGATGCTTGCCGCTCTTCTCACAGTTATATGCTGCAGGGCCTCCGACCAGTGCAGCATCGATGCTGCCGCCATCAAGGGCCGCAACTGCCGATGGAATATCCATGTCGACATATTCAACGTCATCCACTGTCATGTTTTCTGTAGCAAGATATGCTACCAGCAGCTCATGAAGGTTCGTGCCTTTAGGACCTGCAATGGTAAGGCCTTTAAGATCCTGCGGTGAGTCTATGTTTTCATCGGCTGAGAACATGCAGAAGGCTTCCGGCGCTCTGGAATACATACTGAGTATTACGATGTCTGCACCGTTGGCAGCTGCAAGAAGTACTGACGAGCCTCCGACTGCATTCAGGATCTGAATGTCTCCCGATGCAAGGGCTGCTGTCTGGTCAGCACCTGAATCAAGGTCAGAATATTCGAAGTCAAGGCCTAGAGACTGAAAGGCATCTTTATATTTCCCCTGCTGTTTTTCAACGATGGAAGGAACGTTTAGAGGTGACGCTACATATGTCATGACAACCTTATCTGCAGCGGTATTTCCGGAGCAGGATGTCATGGCCATCATCATCATCAGAGACAAAATGACAGAAACAATCTTCATTCCTTTCTTTTTCATATTTTTGTTACCTCCTCTGTAGTATTATCACGGATGGAAATGATCCGATCCCCTATATTCATGGCCTCCGTCAGATCATGCGTAACGAAGACGATTCCTGCACCTGTTTCGCGGCGGATCCGAAGCAGCTCCTGCTGCATCGCCTGCCTTGTAAAACTGTCCAGTGCGGCAAAGGGCTCATCCATCAGCAGCAGGTCCGGTTTTCTGATGAGGGTCCTTGCAAGAGCAGTCCTCTGTTTCATGCCGCCGGAAAGCTGGGAGGGGTATGCATGTTCGAAGCCCTCAAGTCCGACAAGCTTCAGGATGCTGTCGGATTCCCCCTTTGTGACATTTTCCATTCCAAGAGTTACATTCTTTTCACAGGTAAGCCATGGCATGAGCCTTGGCTCCTGAAAGACCATTCCAACCTGCATGGATTCAGGAATCTCAATGGTGCCGGAAGATGGATCTTCAAGCCCTGCCAGCATGCGAAGAAGGGTGGTCTTGCCGCAGCCGCTCTTTCCAATCAGGACAGTGATTTCATCCGGATGGATATCCAGGTCGAGGCTGTCAAAGACTGTTACAGTGCGGTCATCAACAATATATTTCTTATTCACGCCTCTGAAACGTATCATATCTCTACTCATCACCAGGCTCCTTTCCGTAGTTCAGCTTTTTTATGAGTGCATGAAAGCCGGCATCCATGAGAAGACCAAGGATTCCTATCATGATGATTCCCACCAGGACCTTATCGGATCTGGCAAGCGCCTGCGCATCAAGGATCATATATCCGAGGCCGCTGGATGCTGCAATCATTTCAGCACCGATGATTGCACGCCAGCTGTATCCAAGCCCGATCTGCATTCCGACCAGAATATTTGGAATGGCTGCAGGAAGCTGTATTTTAAAGAATCTCTCCCTTATGCTCATGTGCAGCATTTCTCCAACCTCAAGGAGCTTTCTGTCGCAGCCCTTAAGTCCCGATTCTGTATTCATGAAGATGGGGAAGAAGGCTGTCAGTACGATAATGATAATCTTTGAAGCCTCTCCTATGCCGCACCATAAAATGAGGAGCGGAATGAGAGCCATCGGCGGAACATGCCGCAGAAACTCAAGAAGCGGCCGGTAATACGGATCCGCACCAGGGTGCAGGCAAGCAAGGATGCCGAGCACAAATGCAAGGGAAAATGAGATGGCAAAGCCTATGAATACTCTTGCCAGTGAGGCTATCATGTTTCCCAGAAGCTCACCGGATACCGTCATGTCAATGAATGCCTTCCATACCCTTTCAGGGCCGGGGAATACAAATGAAGAGAATACTCCCGCCATGGATAGAGCCGCCCAGACTGCGATCAGTACGATGAGCACGATTGTTGATTTAAAAAGATCTCTACTTTTTTCTGCCATTTCAATTCTCCCTTAATCGCCGTAATCGCCGCGGGATACGGTGATGCTGTAACCCATATCTGCAAGCTTAAGACTCAGTTTTTCAAGCACATGGCCGGCTTCATCATCAAGGCCTGCCTTGTTATCATAAAGAAGATACTTTCCGCGATTCTCTTCAGGCGACAGATTCGGCATGTACACATTGGCACCGGCCATGATTCCCCTTATTCTTCCATCTTCCTCTGCCGAACCAAGGGCCGTGGCTGCAGGGAGCAAAACATCGGGAAGCATGATTCTTATGAGGCTTAAAAGGAAGAGCGTAAGGTTGACGCTTCCTGCAGGAAAGCCTCCAAAAGGAGTATTGCTCTGCGGAAGGAACGGGCCTATGCCTACCATTTCAGGCCTGAACTGCCTGATGAACAGCAGATCCCTTGCCAGTGTCTCAGGGGTCTGGTAAGGAGAGCCTACCATGAAGCCGCAGCCTGTCTGGTAGCCGATTTCATGAAGATCTCTCAGACATTTCATCCGGTGCTCAAATTTCATATTTTCTGGATGAAGCCGTGCATAATGCTCCTGATCTGCCGTCTCATGTCGTAATAGATATCTGTCCGCACCGGCATCCTGCATTTTCATATAGCTTTCGATGCTTCTTTCTCCTATGGATAGTGTTATTGCGCAGTCAGGATATGTGCTGCGGATCCTCCTTATGATGGAGCACATCCGCTCGTCATCGTAGAAAGGATCTTCTCCGCCCTGGAGTACGAAGGTTCTGAAGCCTAGACGGTAGCCGTTTTCACAGCATGACAGTATCTCGTCATCTGTCAGCCTGAAGCGGTCAATGGCTTTGCTGGAGCAGCGGATGCCGCAGTAGAAGCAGTCATTGCGGCAGACATTTGTAAATTCAATGAGTCCCCGGATGTAGATCTTCCTGCCAAAACGCTCTCCTGTGATCTTTCGCGCCAGACTTTCAGCGTAGAGCCTGTCATCATTGCTGAAATGACCGATGAGTTCAGTCATTTCACATATGTTCAGTTCGTTTATTCTATCGATGTATTCTCTGTAATCATTCATATCCTATTTAAATACTTTCATGCTTCTTTCCAGCACGCCGTTCATCTTCGCAAGGAACATTCCGTAATTGGTGATGGGAATGCCGGCATCTTCTGCCATCTCTATTCTTGCTTTCATTTCCTTTTCATTAAGCATGCAGCCGCCGCAGTGAAGAATCAGTCTGTATCCGGAAAGATCTTCAGGAAATCCCTGGCCGCTGCAGAACTCAAGCGCAACATCGCCATATTTCTGAAGGAGGGCCGGAATCTTGACAGTGCCTATGTCGTCGCACTGTCTGTGATGGGTGCAGCCTTCTGCAATGAGTATTCTGTCTCCCGGAAGGAGGCGGTCGATGGCTTCACTGGCCTTAAGCTGTGCATGGAGCTCTCCCTTGTATCTTGCAAATAGTATGGAGAAAGATGTAAGGGGAATGTCTTCCGGCACAATCCCGGACACCTTCCTGAAGGCCTGACTGTCTGTGATGACAAGCTTTACCTGGTCTCCAAGCTTAGATAGGGTGAGCGCAAGTTCAGTGTCACGGGTCACTACAGGAACGGCGCCGTGATCCAGAAGGTCTCTTATGGTCTGCTGCTGAGGAAGGATCAGTCTTCCTTTGGGCGCTGCCTTATCAATGGGAACGACAAGAAGAACAATGTCTCCTGGTGAAACAAGATCGCCGGCTATGGGCTTATCGCGGCTTTCTCCCAGGGCAAGCGCTGCAATCCTTTCCTTAAGCGCATTTACGCCTTCGCCGGTAAGTGCACTTACAGAAATAGCATTATCCGGCACAGCTGCGCTGGAAATGTCCGACTTGTTAAAGGCGATGACATAAGGGAGGTTGCGTTCCTTTATTCTGTTCAGAATATCCTCGTCAGAAGGGCGCATGCCGATTGCTGCATCAACCACAAGAACTGCCACGTCTGTTCGGCGAAGGACTTTTTTTGCAGATGCCACTCTCATTTCTCCAAGTGTTCCTTCATCATCAAGACCTGGTGTATCAATGATGACTACCGGCCCTGCAGGAAGGAGCTCAAGAGCTTTTGATACGGGATCTGTCGTAGTCCCCTTTATATCTGACACTATGGCCATGTCCTGCCCGGTTACTGCATTGAGAAGACTCGATTTTCCTGCATTTCTGCATCCGAAGAATGCTATGTGTTTTCTTTCACCGCTCGGTGTTGCATGAAGTCCCATATTGTTTCCTTTCATTAAAAAACGGCTGTATCAAAAGATACAGCCGCAAAAATTACGTCCGTTGTTACTGTATCTTTCGTTTCAATAAATATTTAAACGTCAGAATCCGTCATGTGTGTTTGTTACGCTGCGCCATGAAATGAGGCAGAATAATCATATAATCTATGATTAAGATAACATATCCGGAAGCTGAGGTCAACGGAAGAAGACTTTTAGAAACATAAACATATGGACAGTTTTTGTTTTTGTGATATAATAATCTTATGAAAAATTATGTTCTGAAAACAATTGAAGAGACAATTCAAGAACATGAACTCATCAACAAAGGAGACCATATTGTGCTAGGCCTGTCAGGAGGACCCGATTCATTATGTCTCTTTTCTGTTTTCATGGAGTTAAGAGAGCAAGCGGGATTTACCATGGAGGCTGTTCATGTGAATCATCAGCTTCGTCCGGGTGAGGCAGATGAGGACCAGGCTTTTGTGGAAGAATTCTGCAGAGAGCACGGAGTCACATGTACTGTCTTCACAAAGGACTGCAGGGCAATTGCAGAAAAGCGGGGCCTTACAGAAGAGGAGGCAGGAAGAATGATCCGTTACGAGGCCTTTGATACAGTTGCAGAAAGACATGGGAATCCGGTCAGGATTGCTGTCGCACAGAACATGGACGACCAGTGTGAGACCATGCTTTTGCGCCTCATGAGAGGAACCGGCCCGGACGGTCTTTCGGCCATTCAGTACTGTAGAACGTCGGAAAAGGGTTTTTCTATCATACGGCCGCTGCTGGATGTGGACCGAAAGCATATCGAGGAATACTGCAGAGAAAAGAACCTCCATCCGCGGAAAGACCGGACAAATTGTGAGAACCGGTATACCAGAAACAGAGTCCGGAATGAACTGCTTCCTTTCATTGAGGAGAAATTCAATCCGGAATTCAAAAAAGCGCTGATCCGGCTGTCCCGCTCCCTTGCTGCGGATAGAGAATATTTTGAGAAGGAAACGGCAGAAGCTTTTCGGAAAATCTCCGATGAGGAAGGGAGAATTGCGCTTTCAGAATATGCACAGTATCCGGAGAGCATCCGGAAGAGGATGCTTATGCGCATGATGGAGAAGGCCGGTCTTGCTTCGGATGTCTTCATGGTGCATGTGGAAGCGGTGGATGCTCTGGCGCTGAAGAACGAGACAGGAAAAAGAATACAGCTCCCGAAGGGATATGTTGCTGAAATACAGTATGGAAGGCTGAAAATATATGGAGAAGCACGGGATACTGCAAAGAGAAAGGTCACAGCCAGCTTTTCCAGAAAGGCTCTCATGGAGGCCTTCGGCACCTGTGAATATGAAGTGCGCCGGCGGGCAAACGGGGATTACATGTATCTGAATGTGGGAAGAAAAAAGGTCAAAGACATTCTGATGGATGAAAAAATCCCAAGAGAGAAGAGAGACGAGCTACTGGTGGTTGCCATTGGAAGCGAGGTTCTCTGGATACCGGGCGTGAGATATGGGAGCAGATACCGGACAGATCTTTCGCAGGAAGATGTTCTGACAGTTGAAATTTTTGTAAACATATGATAAGATTAAATACTGCGATTTGTTAGAATCAACAAAAACTAGGAGGAAATCACTTTGAATAAATTATTCAAGAACGTAGGCGTATATATTGTAATATTCTGCCTAATCTTTGGCTTTGCCATATTCATGAATTATGAACCTGTGGAGGATACTTCCAACATCTCATATTCAGAAGTATTGTCTTACATGGAAAAAGAAGCAAAGGGTAAGGATGTTGTAAAGGAAATGTATATCCAGGACGGCAAGATCACCCTGACCCTGACAAAGGATGAAAAGAAACTGTATTCCACCTATAGCTCCAATGCAGAAATTGAATATCTGATGGAGACTTATGTAGGACCTCTTGCAAAGGAAAAGAAACAGTTTAAATATACTTCGGAAACGAAAAAGGAATCCATTCTCGGAAACCTGATTCCAACGCTGATCATGGTTGGCGCCCTGATATTCCTCTTCTTCTTCATGATGAACCAGGGCGGCGGCGGCAAGGCAAATGCCTTTGGAAAGAGCCGTGCAAAGCTGCAGAAGGTTGGTGCAAGCAAGGTAACATTCAAGGATGTTGCGGGACTGGATGAAGAAAAGGAAGAACTTCAGGAAGTTGTAGATTTTCTTAAAAATCCTAAGAAATATAACGATATCGGTGCGAGAATACCAAAAGGAATGCTTCTGGTTGGGCCTCCGGGAACCGGTAAGACCTACCTTTCCAAGGCAGCGGCCGGTGAAGCGGGCGTTCCGTTCTTTACCATTTCAGGTTCCGACTTTGTGGAAATGTTCGTTGGTGTCGGTGCATCAAGAGTAAGAGACCTGTTTGATCAGGCAAAGAAAAATTCACCTTGCATCGTATTCATCGATGAAATTGATGCGGTTGGACGTAAGAGAGGCGCCGGACTTGGCGGCGGCAATGATGAAAGAGAGCAGACCCTTAACCAGCTGCTGGTAGAAATGGATGGATTCCAGGAAAACTCTGGAACAATCATTCTTGCAGCAACGAACAGACCGGACGTATTGGACCCTGCACTTTTGAGACCGGGCAGATTTGACAGACAGATTGTCATTGGAATCCCGGACATCAAGGGAAGAGAGGAAATCTTCAAGGTTCATTCCAAGAACAAGCATCTGGCAGAGGATGTGGATTACAAGGTTCTGGCAAAGAGAACGCCGGGATACACACCTGCAGACATTGAAAATCTGCTGAATGAAGCAGCGCTGATTACAGCGAGAAGAAACGGAAAAGTAATCCGCATGGAGGAAATAGAAGAAGCGGCTACCAAAGTCATGGCAGGACCTGCAAAGAAGTCCAGAGTCATCAGTGAAAAGGAAAGAACCCTTACGGCATACCACGAAGCCGGACATGCGGTGCTGACCAGATCCATTCCGGATACAGATCCGGTACATCAGGTAACCATCATCCCAAGAGGAAGAGCCGGCGGATTCACCATGTATCTTCCGGATGAGGATACCATGTACGATACAAAGAAGAGCATGTTCAATTTCATTGTTACATGTCTGGGCGGAAGAGTTGCAGAGCAGCTCAAGCTGGATGATATCTCAACGGGTGCATCCAACGATATCCAGAGAGCAACGGATGTTGCCAGAGACATGGTGACAAAATACGGATTCAGTGAAAAACTGGGTGCTGTAAACTATAGCGATTCGGATGAAGTATTCCTTGGCAAGGACTTCACAAGCAGCAAAAAGTATTCAGAAGAAGTTGCTGCTGAAATTGATGAAGAAGTCAGAAGAATCATCGGAGACGCTTATGATGAAGCAACAAGACTTCTTCAGGAGCATGATGAAGAACTGGAAAGAGTTGCAAAGGGTCTTCTGGAGGCAGAAACCCTCGATGCCGATCAGTTCGAAAAACTGTATACAGGAGAGTTTACAGTAGAACTTCTGAAGGAGAGCATCGAAAGAGAAGAAGAAGAAAAGGCACAGAAGGATGCAGAGGAAGCAAAGGCTACCATGGAAGCACTGAATGCGCCTGAAGAGGCAGAGATGGAAGCCGAACAGATAGAACTTCCGGAAGACGGCTCTGTAAAGACATATGAAGAAGTGTCACAGGAAGAAGAGACTCCTGAACAGACAGAGGAAACGGAAACTGTAGAAGAGCCGGTGCAGGAAGAAAAAACGGAAACAGAAAAGTCTGAAGAAGTAGAGCAATAAGGAAGGCCGATCAGTTACTGCTTTTGAGGATGTCGGATTATCCGGAAAGAGAGGTAAATATGAAGACAACTGTAAAAGAATGCCTTCAGCTTGACATCTTTAAGGATGCAAAGCTTGAAGCAGGAAAAAGCGGGCTTGAGAGGAAAGTGAGATATGCTTCTGTGCTGGAACCGGTAGAACCGGAGGAGATCAAGGAACTGGTGCATATCCAGGACAGGATGTTTTTTACAGGATTTCTTGGAGCAAGAGACGATTATGCAAAACAGTGTGAAATCATAAAGACGCTGGCAGAAGAAGGCGCTGCAGCGCTGGTTGTTCTGTTTGTCGGAAAAGGTGTTTCGAAGATTGATGAATCGGTTTCCGATGCAGCAGAAAAAAGCGGACTTCCGCTGATCTCTTTTGACAGCAGTGTGGATGTGGTATACAGCGATATCATTGACAACATTGAGCAGAATTTCATTTATGGAGATACCTACGATAACAAACTGATTGCCAATACAATCTTCCATCTGCTGGATTTCGATAAGCATCCGAACTTCCAGTCAGCCATCCGTAAAGCAGCAATCATCAATGGATTCCAGATGATTCTCTTCAATGAGGATTTTGGCGAGATTCTGGTGGTTGAGACAAGATATCAGGTGCCGCTGGATGAAGCCATCCGTCTTGCAAAGGAAAAGAAAATCAACGGCGGTTCCTCCACCTTCTATACAATGCTGGGCGTAAGCGGCGTACTGACCTACTGGGGGAATGTGACCATTGCAGGCGAAAAGTACATCATGCTGATTGTAGACAATGATGATCTGTATACGTCGAAGGAAATCACAAAGCTGGCGGAAATCATTGAACTGGCCATGGGCATGTGGAACTATACGCCGGAGCGGGACATGAAGTCGGATTTCATCAAGGCAATCTGCAGAGGAAATGCAAGCCTTGCAGGCTCCCTTGCGGAAGAAATCGGAATTGAAAAGAATAATCTTCTGAGTGTATTTGTGGCAAGCGGACTGAGAAATGATGCATGTGAAAAAGTCATCAACGATACGGAAAAGGAAGGAAACATCCGTGTCATGAAGCTGAATGATGACGATGAATCCTATGGCGTCATTGTGGATGAAATAAAGGATGGAGAAGATCATAAGGTCGACTGTCTGAATCTTTTCGAAAAGCTCAAGGAAACGGAGGGAGTAAGGATCTTTCATGTAACAGGATTCGAAGGTATTTCCGGGGCCTGCGACGGCTACCGGATGATAACAGAATCCAAGGAATTTGTTCCGATTGTTTTTCCGTTCAAGAGAGTATTTACAAAATATGAGCTTACGCTGGTATGCAACTGCGTAAATGTATATACGCAGGGCGGATTTGTGAAGAAGTCATACATCGAGCTTCTGGAAGTATTCAAGCATGTGGGAGGAAACAAAGGGAAACAGCTCCTGGAGACTCTGGAGACGTTCATTCTCGATGCCGGAATGAATTCCAGCAAGACATCGGAATTCATGGGCATTCATCCGAATACTGTCCAGTACAGGCTCAAAAAGACCAACGAGCTTCTTGGTGCAGAAATCACAGGAAACAGAGTGATTCCGGGGCTTACCATTGCCCTTGCGTTAAAGAGAATAGAAAGAAATCAGTAATATGAATCAGCCGGGCCCGGAGCGTGAAAACGCTCCGGGTCCTTTTCATATGAGAAATATTTCAAAAAATGATGTATACAAGCATAAAGCAGTTGCAAAATAGGCTCATTTACGATATAGTATTTTTGGTGTAGACTAAACCACAGAACAGTCTTATAATCCAAAAACAAGGAGGAAATATATATGAACAAGCTTGAAGAACTTCGCCAGATTAAGCAGGAAATCGCTCTTGGCGGAGGTCAGAAGAAAATCGATAGCCAGCACAATAACGGTAAGCTGACTGCCAGAGAAAGACTGAACATTCTGTTCGATGCGAACACATTCCAGGAAATCGATGTATTTGTATCACACAGATGTACGAACTTTGGCATGGCTGACGTTCAGGCACCTGGAGATGGCGTTGTAACTGGTTATGGTACAATCAATGGAAGACTGGCATATGCATATGCACAGGACTTTACAGTACTTGGCGGCTCACTGGGTGAATACCATGCTGAAAAGATTGTAAAGGCTCAGTCAATGGCTCTTAAGATGGGATGCCCTTGCATCGGTCTGAATGACTCAGGCGGAGCAAGAATTCAGGAAGGCGTAAATGCTCTTTCCGGATTCGGTAAGATCTTCTACAACAATACCATTTCATCAGGCGTTATCCCTCAGATTTCTGTAATCATGGGACCTTGCGCAGGTGGTGCTGTATATTCACCGGCAATCACAGACTTTATCTTCATGGTTGACAAGACATCTCAGATGTTTATCACTGGACCTGCTGTAATCAAGACAGTTACAGGCGAAGAGATTTCATCAGAAGAGCTTGGCGGCGCCATGACACATAACAGAATCAGTGGTGTTGCTCATTTCTTTGGTAAGGACGATGAAGATACATTGGCTCAGGTAAGAGAACTTCTGACTTACTTACCATCAAACAACATGGAAACAGTTCCTGCAGTTGCAACTGCAGATGATCCTAACAGAATGATTCCTGAATTCAATGACATCATTCCGGATAATCCGAACAAGGCTTATGACATGTATGATATCATCAAGGGAATCGCTGATGATGGCAAGATTTTTGACGTAATGCCATATTATGCAAAGAACATGATTACCTGCTACATCAGATTAAACGGAGAAACTGTTGGTGTTATCGCAAACCAGCCGAAGGTTGGTGCAGGATGCTTAGACATCGATGCATCAGACAAGGCAGCAAGATTCATCAGAAGATGCGATGCATTCAATACTCCTGTATTAACAATTGAAGACGTACCTGGATTCTTACCTGGTAAGGGTCAGGAGCACGGCGGAATCATCAGACACGGCGCGAAGATGCTTTATGCTTACTGCGAAGCTACAGTTCCTAAGGTAACAATGATCCTGAGAAAGGCTTACGGCGGAGCATACATCGGAATGTGCAACAAGGAATTAGGCGCAGACATGGTATTTGCATGGCCAAGTGCACAGATCGCAGTAATGGGTGCCTCCGGAGCAGCAAACATCGTATTCAAGAAGGAAATCAAGGCAGCAGATGACCCGATTGCCAAGAGACAGGAAAAGATTGACGAATACGAAGAAAAGTTCAACAATCCATATAGAGCAGCTGAAAGAGGATACGTTGATGATATCATTGAGCCGGCAGAAGCAAGACCAAGATTAATCAGCGCATTCCAGATGCTTGCATCAAAGAGACAGTCATTGCCAGCTAAGAAGCACGGTAACATTCCACTTTAGTCATTAGAAGGAGGTAAATGATATGTCATTAATGGAACAGTTTGCCAATCCCGAATATTTTGATGCATTATCCATGGGCGACAGACTGGTCGGCGCTACGGTAACAATGTGCATGGGCCTTGGTATTACTTTCTGTGTATTACTTCTTTTATGGGCATTCATTGCTCTTTTATCCAAGTTTACATACAGAAAGCCAAAGGCAGAAGCACCTGCCGCACCTGCCGCACCTGCCGCACCTGCACCTGTACAGGCAGCAGAAGCACCTGCCGCACCGGCAGCTGCTGACAATGCGGAACTTGTAGCAGTAATTGCAGCAGCAGTTGCAGCAATGGAAGGCAGACCGGTATGCGATCTTGTAGTACGTAGCATTACAAGAACAGGCGGAAATCAGACTGCATGGTCAAATGCAGGATTAGGCGATTGCATAGCAAGCAGAAAATAGATCATATTTTTTAAAGGAGAAATAACAAAATGAAGAAATATAACATTACTGTAAATGGTACTTCATACGAAGTAGAAGTTGAAGAATTAGGCGCAGCAGCAGCTCCAGCAGCAGCACCTGCACCAGCAGCTCCAGCAGCAGCACCTGCACCTGCACCTGCACCAGCAGCAGCACCAGCACCAGCAGCAGCACCAGCACCAGCACCTGCACCAGCAGCTCCAGCAGCAGCACCAGCAGCAGGCGCAGCAACAGTTGAAGCTCCAATGCCTGGTACAGTTCT
>JAZRWY010000052.1:0-2804 GCA_045599945.1 Anaerovoracaceae bacterium
AAGGAACAGCGAAGGTTTGCCCTTCACTTGTTCCCACTGAGAAGCCCGAATCGTGATTATTCCGATGCGGTGAAACCGCCTGTCCGATAAGATAGAAACCACCAGTCCGGAGTATAGGAAACCATGGATTACAAGGATTCCAGTGTGGCGGAGCCACCATTCCGGAACTGGGAACCAGTATTCCGGAACAGCAGGTCCGCTTTGTTACTTTGTTTATTCGCTCATCGCAGGATCAAGTCCGTATACCTCTCTCATAGTGCGGTAGTTGGATGGATCTGTTGGAACGATGTTAATCCTATAGGCATCATGTTTGATACGGTCCAGGATTGCCTCAGCAAGAGGACTATCATCTCCCCCAAGTTGGTCGTACCATCCAGAAGGATCGTACTGGGAGCAGAAGATCGTAGATGATCTCTTCCTCCTGCGGTGAAGCAGCTCCAGAATGTCATGCTGCTCTGTCTCAGTCGGCTTCAGGAGAAGCCACTCATCAATGATCAGCAGAACCGGATTGGCGTACTTTGCCTGGACCTTCTTGTAGGTTCCTTCACTCCGTGCAAGTTCCAGTTCAAGGAGCAGATCAGAAAGACGCACATACTTTGTTTTGTACCGCTGTTTACAGGCCTCCATACCGAAGGCACAGGCCATGTAGGTCTTGCCGCTTCCGGTTGCGCCGGTGATAAATAGGTTCCGATGCTCCGCGATGTACTCACAGGTTGCAAGCCTCCTGATCAGTTCACGATTAAGCTTCCTTCCAGAAGTGTAGTTGATGTCAGCGATAGCTGCATCCGTCTGGTCGAATCCTGCGTTTTTGATCAGCCTCTTGAGACCGTTGTTTTTACGGTTGTTGTATTCAATGTCTACAAGCATGCCGAATCGATCCTCAAATGGTACATCTTTCATCTTCGGATCATCTTTTTGCATGATGAAGGCATCAGACATAGCTCTCAGGTGCATCTCGATTAACTTGTCAATGGTACTCTGGTTGGTCACGATCGTTACCTCCTGTAATAGTCAGCGCCTCTTGTGATGGCATGCTGATTCTGTTTAGTGGATGGATTTTCGTTTGCTTTCTTTGCAACGATGTCTTCTTTTCCGGCCACCAAGATGTTTTTGATGCTCTTGTAGCTCGGGCATGCTGTATAGGTGAGTGCTCTGGCACATGCAGCTTCGAGACGGTCAACGGAATACTTATCCGCCAACTTTAAAAGTCCCATACAGCTTCGATAAGACTGTTGCTCCACCCTTTGGGAGGCAAGGAGTGCATTGACCACCTTGCTTGTGTTTATTCCAATCCGCTCAGCCCACTGACGAAAACGGTTACCGTTCCATTCCAGATATTTCTGGTGGTCTTCCGGCATATGTTCCGTTACTGTGCTGTATTGTCCCTTACGTCCGTAGAGACGTCTGTGGGAAGCTATGCGGTTGTGATTATAAAAGATTTCTATCGTAGTATCGGTTACTCTCACATCCACCTTGCGTTTAATAAACTCGTAAGGGACGGAATATAGCATTCCATCAACGGATATGTGATAATTGAACTGCACAGTGGCTACTTTCCACTCTGCAAGCTCATAAGGGGTAGTCGGTAACTTAGCCAGCAATGGCAGTTCTTCGTCGCGGAAGATCTCGTATCGGCTGCCCTCTTTCTTTTGAAATGGACGCCGACTGAAATCATAAAGTTTCTTCCGGATGGCAGCGTTTAACTCCGCCAAGGAAAAGAACTGTTCATTCCTTAATGCCGCTGTAATCCATGTAGAAATGTTTCCGACGGTCCCTTCCGCATTCGGTTTGTCTTTTGGAGTGCGGACACGAGCAGGAATGATGGCGGTGTTGTAATGCTCAGCCATCTCATGGTACACAGCATTGACCTGCTGGTCATACCAGTTGTTGTTGTGAATTACTGCCGTCTTGCAGTTATCCGGAACCAGGATCCTGGTGACACCGCCGAAGTACTCATACATGTGGACATGTGCCGTAATCCAGGCTTTCTGCTTTTCATTAATGAAAGCCTCGACATACGGATACTGACTGTATGTCATAACTCCCACAAAAAGATAGGCGTTGATGATTTCGCCAGTGTCTGGATCTGTAATCTTTGCAGGATCACCTGCCCAATCAACCTCTATCTGTTCACCTGGCTTTCGGCCGATGTGCATCGTGGCACGCCGTTTTTCTTCATCCAGCTGGATGTGATAGCAGAATTGGGAATACATCAGAGGTTCGTCGCCGGACTGGCGGCATTCCTCAAGGTATTTTGCCCAGGGTAGCGTTTTGTTGACTCCATTGCGGAGCAACTCCTTCTGGATGTAGTCATAATCGGGCATTCTTTTGTTTGAAATGATTGCCCTTGGCTTTGCGGGGAAAAATTTCTCTGCAAGAACTGCGTCAGTCTCGTTATCATCAAGTGGCCAGAAGATATTTAACTCTTTGGCACGTTTGAGGACACGATTGACTGTCTTCTTAGAGACACCGCTACTATCAGCGATACTCTGCTGACTGATTCCGAGGCTGGCAAGCCTGAGAATCTCTCGATACTTGGTCATCTCATATGACCTCCTTAAAATAGATTTACGCATAAAGCGCATGTCTCTATTTTAAGAGCATTGATTTATGGTTTCCACAGTGCCGGAACGATGGTTTCTGCTCAAGCGGAACAGCGGTTTCCTAATCCCCGGACAGTGGGGACACGAAGCCCGGAATACTCAATCTTTTCCTGCAAATCCAGAAGCTCCGGGCTTTGGGGTATCATATCTAATCCGCAATCCGGTAGAAGGCTCTTTATATGTGAAAGAACCTATTGCAGC
>JAZRWY010000053.1:0-2746 GCA_045599945.1 Anaerovoracaceae bacterium
CAGTTCAAGTGTAATCTGTTGTATAATGTTTTCCATAGAGATTGCTCCTTTTGTTTTGTGTTTTGCAATACTATCTTAACACTTGGAGATTAATCTCTATTTCTTTTTCTTCAAAAACTCCACAATTATTTTACACTAACACTTTTACTCCATAGGGTGTAATAAATATATGTGGAGGTGGAAAGCGTGAATTTGCAAGGTGGTATCACCATGAAAACGGATTTCCTGTCATATCTGATGACGATCAGGCAGGAGAGATATTAAGCAGCGAAGAAAAGAAGAACATTTCCCATAGTCTGATGCAGGGAATCGAGTTCTTTTGTCCTTCATTTGAAGGAAGCGAAAGAGAGGCACTGGCATGGATTATCAATCACAGGATCGGTCCTTCGGTCGTGGCAGGAAGCAGATTCTGCGAGGACAGGCTACAATCGGCCGTAGGAAGAGAATACAGCCAGTATCTGATATTTGGCGCAGGCTATGATACTTTCTCTCTTAGAAACGAAAATGAGGCGCTCAAGGTATATGAACTGGACCTTCCGGAAGTGTTGGAAGATAGAAAGAAGAGAGGGACTAACGGAGTGACAGTAGAGTGCGATCTTTCATCAGCAGGATGGAGCAGAAATCTCCGGAAAGCGGGGTATGATAGGGATCGGATGTCATTTAGCGGCTTGCTTGGCTTGACATATTATCTTACGGAAAATGAACTCAAGGCTTTTCTTATGGAAATATCTGAAGTGTCAGCTCCCGGGAGCGAGATATGTTTTGACTACCAGACCTGCGCAAAGAGCCAGGTGACATCATTAAATGAGAAACTTGCAGCAGGTGCAGGAGAAGCGATGAAAGGAGAATATGCATATGGTCACATGAAAAGACTTCTTTCAGAATGCGGATATCTCATCTATGAGCATGTGAATGCTGACCAGATGAATGAAATGTATTTCAGCCATGGAAGGCAGATGAAGGCACTGGAGGGCATAGCTTATGTGCCTGCAGTGAAAAGCAGGACATGACAAAATCTTAATTTTTCTTAAGAATGCCAATGAAAGTATCTTCTTATGGTAATATATCCATGGAGGCAAGTAAGATGAAAGGATATAAGAGGGTATACTGCCCGTTCAGCGCGTCAGACACGGAGAATGTAAGCGGCTGGCTCAATGAAATGGCAGAAGACGGATGGGTTCTGGAAAGCAGATTTCTCTGTTTCATGACTTTCCGTAAAGCGGAGAGAACAAGAGGCAGATACTATATACTGCCGAATAGAAATGCATACGTGACAAAAGAGGAAATCCAGCAGTTTGAGGAAAACGGCTGGCGGTTCATTACGGAATTCGGCAGCAGCGGAGTCTTTTATTCAGACGATTCCTTTGCCCACCTTCCGGACTTTTTGAAAAACCGGCCGGCCCCCAAAAGTGCATCCGGACTTGCTGTCATCCTTCTGACACTGGTTACCATCGGCCTGGACACTTATAGCTATTTCGGACTGAGACCGTGGTATGAAGGATTTCTCCATGAATCGGCGGAGTATGGCTTTCTGTATGCTTCGTTGGAATATATTATTTTTGCGGCAGCCCTGCTTGTGTTGTTTTCTTCTGTCAGAGACTATGTACGGATGAAAAAAGGAACGAAAATCATTCAGAATCTCTTTGAAAAGCGTCCCTATTCGAAGCTGAAACGGAGGCTGGACAGAAGAGTCATCTGTTTCCTTGGCGTGCTGCTTCTTCTGGCAGGCGCTACGGCAGTGGACAGCAGAATCTTCGCCATGGAGAAAAACCCGGACGGAGCGCTGCATCCGGTTCTCCTGTCTGAAGTGCATCCGCAGTATGCAGAAGAAGTAAAAAAAGAGCCGGTCTATGAACATGATGCAATTCTGCAGGATGACTTTCCGGACCGGAGCTATTCTTTCCTTTCCCATTCCGGCATCTTCTTCCGCGAATATGCGAAGGAAGAAGCGGACCTCAGTGATGCAATCTGGGATTATGTCTGCATTTATGGCGATGCGAGAAGTGAAGGGATTGCTGACAGATTTCTGGAAGAAGACATGGAAAATGTCATGAAGGATTTGAAAGCGGTTTCCGTGAAAAAACTGGATATTCCGGGAACAGATCGGGCCAGCTATCTGGAGTGTTCCTTAGGTGAATACTTATGGCTGCAGAAGGGAACCAGAATTGAAATTGTCCATATGTTTGCTGACGGAATGACACTAAAGGACTCCATAGGTCTTTATGCAGAGAATCTGAACCGATGAGAATGCGCCCATCTGCGAATGAAGTATTGAAATGTTATGTGAGGAGAAAAAGTAATGAAAAAGAAACTATTCCGTTCGAGAGAGCAGAAGATGCTGGCCGGTGTATGCGGCGGATTTGCAGAATATCTGGGTCTGGATGTTGTCTGGATCAGACTGATATATGTGATTCTGTCTCTGATTATAGGGTCGGGAGTATTAATATATATCCTGGCGGCAGTCATTATCCCATTGCGGCCGGAGAACATGAAACCGGAATACAGATATGTCAAGGCGGATTATGAAATCCGGGAGGAAGATGACTAATTAATTAACTAAATTGCTGTGAATTTGTATTAAATTGCGATGTTGAAAATATCTTCTTGATAATAAGAATAAAAGTGGTAATATCCCGTCTTTGACAGCAATAAGCATACAAAAAACCGTCAGACCGGCGCTATGACTGGGTTTGACGGTTTTGTTATGTCTTTTGAAAATGTAGTATCTGGACTACTTTTTTGCCGA
>JAZRWY010000054.1:0-30324 GCA_045599945.1 Anaerovoracaceae bacterium
TCATGTTAATTTTCTCCTTCTCTGATTTGGATTGCAGTTGGCGGACCGCATTCCAAGTTTAACAGAAGGAGATTTTTTGTTCAAATGCATAGCATTTACGGAACCACACGTCAAACGTGTGGTTTTACTTATACAAAAAAGAGCAGCACTCGAATGCTGCTCTTTCCTCTTATATCCGTTCAACGCTGCTGTCGCCAAGCGTGTGCTTAACACGGTCTCTTTCCTCTGCAGTTTTTGCATCGTTCCACATGTCCATGGTTCCCACAAGATATCCTGTGATTCTTCTGATTCTGTCAAATGGAACATTTGAGAATTTATAGTTTAGATCTGCATAATCACCATCCAGGTTGATATCCAGGCTTTCCAGTTTTCTGTTATATTTGTTTTCAAGATAATCTACATATGCCTGAGCTTCTTTCATATTGGCATTTCCGGTAATCTGTACGCTCATTTTGTATCCTCCTTTTGTTTTTATCTACAGTTTGTTATTATATCACTAACCCCATATTTTGTATAGTATTTATGGATAAAAAAATATTTATACTAAATATGGAAAAAGGAAAGACTTTTCTGCATATCACATGAAGATAGTGCCACTTGAAAACAGAAAGACAGTTTGGTAATATATTAGGGTAACAGGCACCCGTAGCTCAGGGGACAGAGCGTCGGTTTCCTAAACCGTGCGTCGGAGGTTCGAATCCTCTCGGGTGTACCATAGACCATCCTTGACCGGATGGTTTTTTCTTTTCATTCATCCGCACATGAAAAGGGACTCCCGAGGAGAACTCGGAAAGCCCCTTTTATATCTGATTCAGTTGTCAGTTTCTAGCCTACAACACCTGGCATGATAACACTTGGTAACCACAGTGCCATCTGAGGAACGTATGTCGTTACGATTAATGTTGGCAGATATGCAAACAGGATGATTTTCATGCAAGGGCCGAGCATATCTTTCGCTTCTACCTTGAAGATGCGGGCACCGATATAAATGAACGGTGCAGTTGGTGGAGTAATGTTACCCATGCCAAGATTAACTCCAAGGATTGCGGCCATGTGATAAGGGCTTACACCCAGTTCAATTGCAATCGGAATAAGAATTGGTGCACAAAGCAGAGTTCCGCTGACATCATCCATGATCATTCCAATGATAACCAGGAAAATGTTTAACATCATCAGGATTACAATCTTATTGGATGAAACCTGAAGCAGCAGATCCAGAATCAGACCAGGAACGCCTTCTGTAACAAGAATACGGCTCATGATCATGATAATGGCAAGCATAACCATAATTACTCCGGTTGATGTTCCTGTCTCAACCAGTGTTACACCCAGCTCTTTTACTGTTAATTTCTTATATATGAACATTCCAACAGGAATTGCATAAACGCAGGATACTCCTGCGGCTTCGGACGGTGTCATGAATCCACCATATATTCCGCCAAGAATTACTACCGGCATCATAAGTGCAGGGAGTGCATGCCATGTATTCTTTGCTGTCATTTTTCCCCAGCTGATGTCCGCAGGTCTTTCTTCTACAATAATGTCTGGGTTTTTTCTGCACATGAAATATCCGACAATGCTGATTAGCGTTGTCAGCATAATTCCAGGTAAAACAGTTGCCAGGAAACATGCCAGTACGGATAATTGACCGGACCAGGCATATAGAATCTGAATGGAACTCGGCGGTATCAGCATTCCTATCGGCGCAGAGCAGCAGATGACTGCAGCTGCTATACCCATAGGATACTTCTTTTCACGCATTTTAGGAGCGAGAATTGAGCCGATGCAGGACAGTGTAGCTGTGCCGCTTCCGCATATTGATCCGAATACTGCGCAGGTTACTGTTCCTACAATGCAGAGGGCTCCGCGTATTTTTCCGACAAAGGATTGAATGAACCGGATCAGTGCATCACCGATGTCACTATGCTCCATGATGCCTCCTGCAAGGATAAACAGTGGTATCGCCAGCAGAACAACGCCATTCAGACTTGTATATGCTTTCGGAAACAGAAAGTCCGGTGAATATCCAAGAGAAAGAATGAACCAGATGGTTGAAGCACCAAATGAAAAAGCAATTGGTACACCTATGATAATAAGCCCAACCAGGATGATAAAGCCAATCAGTATTTCCATTATGCAGCACCTCCTTCCTCTGCTGGTTCCGTCGTCTCTGCGTCTTTATGCTTTTTTGTAAAAAGCAGACGATAAAGCCGGTGCAGTTCTAAAAGAAACATAATAATAAAGCCAATGGCAAGTGCGCTCTGTGAAAAAATAAGGGGTATTTTCAGGCCCATGCTGGTTGCTCCCTGTTTGATCGACCACAGTCCGTAGTCTGCACTCCATTTTGCCAGAAATGCAAGTACGACAACGGTCAATACCTGAGCGGAAATGGAAATAACCTTCTTAATCTTTTCATTGTGGAGCATCGTTTTAATAATATCTGCCTGAATATGTGACTCTTCAAACGAACCACGAATACCACCCACAAAATACAGCCACATTGCAACAACAGTTATGACTTCTTCCTGTCCGAAGAAATCTGTATGCAGAACATATCGCATAAAAACGCCACAAGCTACAATAAGGGCAGCGGAAAGATTGGTCACAATCAATATGACCTTCTGCACACTATCGAAGCCCCGCCAGAATCTGGTATCTTCTAGTGTTTTTCCTTTCATTTGTAACTCCTTTCTGTTTTTGATAGCGAGGAGCAGTCATGCTCCCCGCTAGTCTGGCGATTTAAGTAATTACTTATATACATTGCAGTGTAGCAATTAATTGGTGCCTGAAACATCCTCCAGCAGTTTCTGAACGACATCTTCTCCAAGAAGGTCATTGTACTTAGGTAATACGGTCTTGTCGAAATGAGCCTTCATTGCATCCAGTTCGTCCTGTGTTGGCTGATATACTTCGATGCCCATATCCGCCATATCCTTCATAGCCTGTTCATCAAGGGCTTCTCTCTGCTCAGCAGTCTTTGCTGCAGCCTTAGCAAATGCTTCCATGATAATCTTCTGATATTCTTCTGGCATTCCGTCATACAGTTCCTTGTTGATTACTACAGGAATCAGCTCCATGATGTACTTTGAGTCAACATAGTATTTCTCAACATCTCTGAAGCTTTCATAGTTCAGATATGCAGATCCGCCGATCCAGCCGTCAGCAACGCCTGTCTGAAGTGCAGAATAAAGGTCAGCATAAGCAATTGTAGTAGTGTTGAATCCCATTGCTTCTGCAGTCCAGATATAGGAATCCATTGCAGGTACTCTGATCAGTTCCTTATGCTTTTTGCCGATTGCCATTGGGTCTTCGATAGGATTGGCTGTTCCGATTCCCATGTAACCATCAAAGAAAATGTTAATCAGCTTAACGCCCTGTTCTCCCTGGCACTTGTCAAGCAGTTCGAAGAAGTATGAGCCTTCTCCATAAACCTTCTTTGCCTGCTCGTAGTTAGTTGTCAGGTAAGGGATTGTCAGCATTTCCATTCTAGGGTCAAAGTTGGTCGGTATCGGTTCATCTGCCATATCTACTGTACCCTTCATGATTTCTTCATAAACCTGAGTATAGTCACCCAGCTGAGCGGACGGATAAATCGTAATCTTTATGTCGCCGTTCGTCTTTTCTGCGATTTCATCAGCCGCTTCCTGAGCTGCTATAGTATCCGCATGTTCTGCAGGATGTACTGTGGCCATCTTCAGATCATAAGTTGGATCGCCGCTTCCTTCACTGTCGCCACCGCCAGAACCGCCGCAGGCAGTGAAAACAACAATCATCATAACTGACATGAGAAGAGCAGCCAGAATTGTCATTTTTCTTTTCATTTCGGTCTCCTTTCATTTCTATAAAATATAAAACACAATAGGTTATACCCTAATTATACCTCATTACTCTGGGATAATTATCTGTTACAGCGGTAGTATTGTTCCAACACCCTTTTTAACAGCAATGTCGTAGATCAGTCTAGCTGTTCCGGCATCTGCCAGACCTGTTCCGATATTAACCGTAAGAATCTTTTCTTCTTTGCTTTCACGGCCTGGAACCTTGCCGATGATCATTTCGCCCAGTTCGTCTGGAACGCCATCGAAACCTTCGAGATATCCCATCTCCTGGAAGTGTCTGAACTGACCCTGGTCATCCGTATATGCTTTGCTGAATATGCCGGAAGTGTACATTTCCGGTGTATAAAGAACAAGAGCATCAACCGGAAGAGCAGTGCAGCCTTCTTTTATCATGTCTGGCTTGATGAACTGAACGCCCTTGTCTGTTGTAGATGGTATGCATGACAGAAGGAGATCACAGCCGATGACAGTCTCTTCTTTGTCCTTTACAAGTTCAAAATCTACATCCGGATAGATGGCAGACATTTCTTTCACATATGCTTCTGCAGCTTCCTGGAAACGGTCATATACCTTCACCTTCTTGATGTTCTTCATGGTAGCCATCAGACCTTTTACCTGGATTCTGCCCTGCACGCCTGTTCCAAGAAGTCCTACAACTTCTGATTCAGGATTTGCAAGATATTTTGCAGTCAGTCCAGTAACGGCTCCGGTTCTTACTGTTGTCATCCAGATGCAGTCCATGACAGCGATAGGGATACCAGTTTCCACATCATTCAGGATGTATAATCCGCTGATGTATGGATAGCCCAGCTTTCTTGCATTTTCGGATCCGGCTACAAATTTCATTCCGGCAACATCCATGCCTGGGATAAATGCTGGCATGGCATGAAGGAAATCACCAGGAAAATCAGGGCAGAAATGAAGTGCCGGTTTTGGCGGCATCTGATACAGTCCTTTTCCCTTTTCGATGTATACCTTTTCTACCAGGTCAATCATTTCCTCCATGGAGATATTCATGTCGGCGATGTCAGCCTGACTCAGATAAAGCAAATCTTTTCCTCTTTCCATATTCTTTCACCTCCATCAGATTAAAACATTGGAAAAAACGACCCATTTCCCCAATCGCCAGGGGAAATGGCAAAATATCAACTATACTAATACTATCTGCAAAAATCGTGCCAACATTCAAACGTTGAAAAATGAACGTTTCTCAGAAAGAAGATAAAACGGGGTGTTAGTATGTGCTAACACCCCGACCGGTTCTTTCAAAATATCAAGCTATTATCGTGAAACGCAAAGTGTAAGCAAAAACTTACATGCTAGCGTACGCTTACACATTGCCCTTGTATTCGATATTCAGCCGCGCCATCTTCTGGTAAAGAAGCGCTCTGGAGATCTTCAGCATCTTTGCTGCTTTGGATTTGTTTCCGTCACACATGGAAAGCGCAGTTTCAATCATTTTTCTCTCAGACTCCCGTTTGATCTGCTCAATTGGATTGTCCATGTCGATAAAAGATTCCACGCCGATTCCCATGCTGTCAAAGAAATCACCCTTGGAAAGCTTTATTGCCTCCGGTTTGATTTCTCCATTTACTGTGGCATTTATGGCTCGTTCAATGACATTTCGCAGTTCGCGGACATTGCCCGGCCAGTCATAGCTCTGCAGTTTCTGGATTGCTTCATTCGATATCCCTGTAATGGTATTGCCCATGACAACATTGAAATGCTTGATGAAATTGTTTGCAAGCTGAGGGATATCTTCTTTTCTTTCGCGCAGCGGCGGCACCTTGATCTCAACAACATCAAGCCTGTAGTAGAGATCCTGCCGGAAGGTTCCGTTTCGAACCATTTCCTTCAGGTCGATATTGGTGGCGCATATGATGCGGACATCAATCGGAATCAGCTGAGTTCCTCCAACACGTTCCAGTTCATTTTCCTGAAGAACGCGAAGAAGTTTTGGCTGCACCTCGGGATCTAGCGTTTCAATTTCGTCAATAAATAGGGTTCCCTTGTTGGCCTGCTCAAATTTTCCGATTTTTCCTTTCGTGGACGCTCCGGTAAAGGCATGCTTTTCATATCCGAAAAGCTCAGTTTCTATCAGTGATTTCGGCGCGCTGGTGATGTTAAGTTCAACAAAGTTCTCCTTAAAACGGCGGCTTAAACTGTGAATGGAATGTGCAACCAGTTCTTTTCCTGTTCCGGTTTCGCCCGTAATAAGAACAGTAGAATTGTTTCTTGCAGCCTTGCGGATATCGTTTTTCATGCGCATGATCGCATCAGAATTTCCAATGATATCTTCTATGGAATACTTCGTGCTGTTAAATCGCTCTGCAGATTTACTGATATGTTTTACATCGGTGTCGAGACGCGCATACATGTTTAAAAGCTGCTCCAGCTGGCTGATGTTCTGAAAAATATCATAGGTGACCAGACGATATGGTTTTCCGTCCTTCCACATGATCAGATGCATGCTGGCTTCGCATTGATTGTTTTGAAATGCGTGGTTCCCCTGGTAAATAACCAGACGGTCCTTTTTGCTTTTGTGCATGGTATTGATTGTTTCGGAAAACGGAAAGAAATCGCGGATATCCCGGTTGATCATTTCCTCATAGCTGGTATGACGGAATCCTTCCATCTGCTTATTGACATATATGATCTTTCCTGTTTCATCAAGGACAATCAGCCCTGGAATTGATTCCAGGATAAAATCAATTGTTGCGTCATCAGGTCTAGGATGTTTACTCATCTCAGTCTCCTCCTCAGCATGTGAACGGTGATTTCTGGTGAAAACATCTGCTTTTGGCAGATTACATATGACCATTATACTTTATTATGTTATCATCATTCAACAACAATCTGTAGAAAGCGAACAGTATCAGCCGTCCGAAAAACTTCCTGTAGGTAAATCTTCCGTTTAATGATATACTGTCATAAGATAATGAAAAAAGATGGGAGTTCGTAAATGAAATATGCATTGACCGCCGATTATCACACACATACCATCCACTCGCACGGGACAGGGACCATACGTGATAATGTGATGGCCGCACGGGAAAAGGGACTGAAAGAGATTGCAATCACAGACCATGGGCCTGGAAATCTGGAATATGGTCTGAGAATGGATTCTGTTCCGGAAATGAGAAAGATGATCAGAGGTCTGAATCAGGAATTTCCGGATATCCGCATATATCTTGGAATTGAAGCAAACATCCGCAGCAGCGAAAATAATCTGGACATCACGCCGGAAGAAATCAAGGCATTTGACTTCGTCATCGCAGGATACCATTATGGAGTGGCGGATTCCAACGACGGGAAGAACTTCTGGGACTATAACAAAGGAATCAACAGAAAATCCCTGATGATCAGCAATACGGACATGGCGCTGAAAGCCATCTATGAAAACAATCTCAGGATTCTGACACATCCGGGGTTTAAGGCATTCTTCGACATGAAGGAGCTGGCAAAAGCCTGTGCGGAAACAGATACTCTGATGGAGATCAACGTGCAGCATGACGGTCTGTCCGTAAAAAACATCAGAATCTGCGCGGAAAGCGATGCAAAGTTTGTAATCTCCAGCGATGCGCATCATGCGCGGGATGTCGGAAAGTTTCAGAGAGGTCTTGAAAAAGCGAGAGAAGCCGGGCTGGATCTGGAAAGAATCGTGAATCTGAAAGAATTGGAAAGCAGGTAAGAGGATGTTGCAGAAAATAGCAGAAAACATATACTCTCAGCAGGTTCCGCTGCCGGATAACCCGCTGAGATATATCAATGTATATATCATAACCGGGGAGAGAAATCTCGTCATCGATACAGGCTTTAACCGTCCGGAATGTGAGAAAGCCTTTCAGGAGGCATTTGATGAACTGGGCATTGAACATGCGGATCTGTTTGTTACCCATCTCCATTCCGATCATTGCGGAATGGCATGGAAATTCGACCGGGAAGACAGCTTCGTATATGCCAGTGAGGATGATGGAGAGCTGATCAACTTTGAAGTTGGAAATCTCTATTGGAAGATTCTTGATGACATGTTCATCCATTACGGATTTCCGCCTGCAGATTTCGGAAGGAATACGGATATTCATCCGGGCAGGCAGTACTGCCTGGACCGGAGAATCAACTTTACCTATGTCAGGGATGGAGACATTCTGGAATATGGCGGATACAGACTGCGGTGCATAAAGACGCCGGGACATACCCCCGGACACATGTGCCTCTATGATGAAGAAAACAAAAGACTATTCAGCGGAGACCACATTCTCGGGCTGATTACTCCAAACATTACCATAGAGCTGGGCGTGGAAAATCCGCTGGGAGACTATCTGAACAGTCTGGAGAAGGTATATCCGCTGGAAGTAGAGCATATGATGACGACACATGGCCTTCCGGTCCCGGACATGCATGAAAGAATTGATGAACTGAAAAAGCATCATAAGAACAGACTGGCAGAAGTCGTGAAAATCGTCGGCCATGAATGGAAGACTGCATTTAAGACTGCAGCGGACATGACATGGGAGATTGACTGCAGAAACTGGGATGAGTTTCCGGGACCGCAGAAGTGGTTTGCAACCGGAGAAGCCATTTCACATCTTCAGTATCTGATGTATGAGGGAATTGCAGAAAGAAAAGAAATCGGCGGCATATGGCACTACAGGATGAAATAATCTTCCGCTCTGCTTTTAGAGACTAAAGGTGGCGGAACGCGCCATAATCTGATATAATAGGCGGAGGAGAAAAGAGATGTATGAAAAAACCGTAGAAGAAGGAAACATTGTCGGTTTCTTTACAGATAAAGAAGGAACATCCCCCAGTCCGTACATGAACATGGAAGTGAGAGAGGCGCTTGGCCTTATGGATTTTCCATGGGTCAGGTCTCATCAGATTCATTCTGACGAGATCAGATATGTGGATTCTGTTCTGGAGGATACATATCTGGAAGGATATGATGCCCTGGTTACAGCAGAGCCGGGCATTGCTCTGGTTACGGTTCATGCAGACTGCATTCCTGTTCAGCTGTACGACCCTGACAGAGGGGTGATTGCAGCAGTCCATGCCGGCTGGAAGGGAACTGCTCTTGGAATCGCTGCAAAGGCAGCGACATACATGCGGGATGAATTTGATTGCAATAACATCCATGCTTACATAGGGCCGGGAATCTCCCTGTGCTGTTTTGAGGTAGGCGAGGAGGTTGCTGAACGGTTCATGGATTATGAAGGTGCATGTATCTGTTTCGGTGAGAAATATCATGTGGACCTGAAGAGGGTCAACGAAATGCAGTTAAAGGAAGCAGGCGTGGAAAACATAAGCGTTTCAGACAGCTGTACATTCTGTGATGACCGATTCGTATCATATAGGCGTGATGGCGGAACGGATCAGAGAATGGCAAGCATTATTGTCATGCTCCCATAGCTCAGTGGATAGAGCAGCGGTCTCCGGAACCGCGTGCGTGAGTTCGATTCTCACTGGGAGTACCATGAGAGAGGTGGTTTCACCTCTCTTTTCATTTTTTTGTTTTTGTGTTAATATGAAAGAATAGGAAAACCATAGGAAAGAAGGGAAAAAGAATGACAAAGATAGATATTTTTTCAGGATTTCTGGGAGCAGGAAAGACGACTTTAATAAAGAAGCTTCTTGCTGACGGCTATGAAGGAGAAAAGATTGTACTCATAGAAAACGAATTTGGTGAAATAGGGATTGACTCAGGTTTCCTTGCAGAAGCAGGAGTGGCAATAACAGAGATGAACCAGGGCTGCATCTGCTGTACTCTTGTAGGTGACTTTACGCAGGCGATGAAAAAGGTGATGGATGAATTTGCACCGGACAGAATATTGATCGAGCCGTCGGGAGTCGGAAAACTCAGTGATGTTGCAGAAGCAGTTGAAGGTGTGGAAGACACAGAGATCTCTGCAATGGTTACTGTCGTAGACGCCAGAAAGTGCAGGATCTACAGAAAGAACTTTGGCGAATTCTTCAATAACCAGATTGAAAGCGCAGGAACGCTGGTGCTCAGCCATGCTGACGAAGTATCTGAAGAGAAGATGGCAGAAGCGCTGCATATCGTAAAGGAATTAAACGATGAGGCAAATCTTGTCAGCACCAGCTGGGATAAACTTACAGGGGCACAGATCATGCATGAGTTCAAGGCAGGTGAAGGCCATGACCATAAAGAGGAACATCATCATCATGAACATGAGCATCATCACCATGAGCATGATGAGCACTGTGAATGCCATGACCACGACCATCACCACCACAATCACGATCATGACTGCTGCTGCGGCCATGACCATGACCATCACCATGCGGATGAAGTATTCACAAGCTGTGGCATTGAAACCGTTCATAAGTTTGATGAGGCTGAGCTGGAAGCAATCCTCGACAGCTACGAAGGAAATGAAAACATCCTTAGAGCCAAGGGAATGGTGGAAGGAAAAGACGGAAAATGGATATTCTTTGACTTTGTTCCAGGAACAAAAGATATCAGGGAAGGAAGTCCGCAGACCATCGGCAAGGCCTGTGTAATCGGCACTGAAGTCGATGAAGACGAAGTTAGAGAGAGATTTTCAGCATGTTAGGATTAAAATGGAAAAGACAGGTTCCGGTCTATCTGTTTACCGGATTCCTTGATTCAGGAAAGACATCATTTTTAAATGATTCTCTGAAAGAAGATGATTTCACCGCAGGAGAAAGAAACCTATGCATCATCTGTGAAGAGGGTGAAGTGGAGATGGATCCTGCATTCAAAAAGGACAAACTGATTATCGAGGAATACATGGAGGAAGAGAGCAGCCTCTCCAGAGAGTATCTTCAGGTTTTAAATGATAAACATAAGCCGGAGAAGGTTCTGGTGGAATGCAACGGCATGTGGCAGATGGAGAGCTTCTACAGAAACCTTCCGGAGAACTGGATCATCGTTCAGGAGATGAGCTTTTATGACTCCAGCACCTTCATGATGTTCAATAATAACATGAGAAATCTGGTATATGATAAGCTCCGTTTTGCAGACATGGTTATCTTCAACCGGTTTGATGAAAGCATTCATGATGTGGAGGAATTCCATAAGACCGTAAGAGTCGCCAACCGGAGCGCCCAGATCATTTATGAACTGAAAGACGGAACCATCAAGGTGGATGAAATCGAGGATCCCCTGCCTTTTGATATCCAGGCAGATTACATCGATCTGGACATGAAGGATTATGCATACTGGTATCAGCATATCATGGAAGAACCGGAAGCATATGACGGAAAGAAAATGACGCTGAGCGGCGTTATCAAGAAAAAAGGAATCCAGGAAGAAGACCGGTTCATTATCGGAAGACCTCTGATGACATGCTGTGAAGAGGACATCCAGTTTACAGGAACCAGATGCATCAACCGGTCTGAAAGGGAGCCGATGCATAATAAGTGGGCAAAGGTAACGGGAACCTTCAAGATGGGAAAAAGCATGAAGGAAGAAGGTCCGGTTCCCATTCTGGTGGTAGAATTCATGGAATACAGCGAAATGCCTGAGAATACTCTGGCAATGTTCCTGTAGGGTAGCAGGTGAAAAATGAAGAGGAAAATATTTTGTATCATATGCATATCGGCAATGCTCATATTTGCATCTGCCCTGTGCGCAGCTGCTTCAGATACTGTCATTGATGAAAGCGATGCCTCAGTAAAGGTTAGCGGTGATGGCGAAGTGAAATACTACAGATCTCTTGAAGACGCATGGGATGAATCTGGACATTATGGGGATTTTGATGTTCAGCCCTTAAAGATGTAAAGATTGATGACCAGCTGATTGTTGGAGATGGTGTAAACCGCGAATGTACAGTAACCGTAGACCTCAATGGCCATAAGATTGATGCTCAGGGCAAGGATAGAGTATTCTATGTCAATCAGATACTGCATACGATATTTGGCGGACAGAACGAGCTGATCATCGAGGACTCTGCCGGAGGCGGCAGCATTGAAAACGGCAAAGCATCTGTATGCGGCGGATTTGCTCAGGTAGGAGGATGCCTTACAATCAGGGGCGGAACCATCCGCGGCTGCAGTTCTACAGGGACAATAGAGGGCAAAGGCGGCGCGGTATGTCTCGAAGCAAAGGCAGAAGGTTTCCTGCAGAAGCCCGGGAAACTCATTCTCGAAGGCGATGCAGTCATTGAGGACTGTACAGCAACCAGTGGCGGAGCTGTCTATGCAGAAGGCGGAACAGAGATGGTCATGAATGGCGGAACCATCCGCGGCTGTCATGCCAATGACCGCGGCGGAGCTGTATACTGTGCAGATCCCGGCGGATCATGCGATATGAAAGGTGGAGTAATAGAAAACTGTACCAG
Organism: Anaerovoracaceae bacterium; assembly: GCA_045599945.1. Lineage (GTDB taxonomy): Bacteria > Bacillota > Clostridia > Peptostreptococcales > Anaerovoracaceae > UMGS973. Next base: position 12,164 of record JAZRWY010000054.1, read on the forward strand.
TGGTGATTCCGGCGGAGGAATATATCTTGCCAGCGGTTCCGGTCTTGGTCTTAATGGCGGAGTTATTAAAGGCTGCAGCTCAGAAAAGAAAGGCGGCGGGGTCTATGCAGATACCGGTTCCTATGCAGATGTCAGCGATCCGCGTTCAAAGGTAAAAGGCGCATATGTAAAGCTTTCTAAAGGAACCATTACAGAAAATCATGCTGCAAAATATGGCGGCGGAATATATATGGAAAGCTCTGATGGCGTATTGGCAACGCTGGATCTTCCTGTGCTCAAGGTCAAGGGAGATGTGAATGTCACAGGAAACACAGGTCCTAAGAGAGAAGATACAAGCGTGGAGAACAACATATACCTGGACAAGGATGATGACGGAGAATGCAGAATTTCCATTGTTGGTGCTCTGGATGGAAAAATTGGCGTCAACATGGATAAGAGGAGAACCTTTGCTGAGCATAAGGGGATAACTCTTGGAGATCAGACAGAGCATATCTATTCCGACTACCGGAACTGGGAAGTAGTAAAGGATGGCACAAAGTATGCCATGAAGATGGCGCAGCCTGAAATAAAGAGCATGAAGCTTGTGACTAATGGCAAAGATAATTCCAATGCAGAATACAAGATCGATCAGGATCAGCATGAAGCCGTTATAAATGTGGGCCGTGAACTGGACTATGGGACATATGGATATGAGCAGCTGAAGATTGAATGGATTGGAGAGGATTTCATAGACTCCAACACGAGCGAGATCCATGCATATCATGAGAATCCGATACAGATATCCATGTTTGGAATAGCAGGCAAAGGGGCAGCATATGATGAATACTATTCCGTAGCATCAGAGGGAACAGAAACAGTGACATGGCACATTGTCCTGAAGGAATCAGCGCCGGCAGGCAAGGTATATATCATGGCAAGAGATACCAGGGTATATGATGCTAAAACAGGCAAGCAGCTTCATGGAGAAAAGAGTTCAGACGACAGTCCTGAGAACATTCTGGTAGAGGTTGGCCAGAAAATCAGAATTGAGGCAATAGTTCCGGAAGGCGAGACTTTCGTTTCATGGGATGGACAGCTTGGAGATCTGGTAGATGAGCTTGAGAATGTAAATCCTGAGGAATTCATAATGCCGGATTACGATGTAGGAATAATGCCGGAATGCAGATAGCTAAAGCGGGGAGAAATCCCCGCTATTCTTTTATCACAAACCTCCATGGAAGCGCCTGGTCCTCCTTTGAGGCATACCCGATTCCAATTCTTGGCGTCTGCTCGCAGGCAGGTTCGTAGCCATCATCTTCAAGCCAGAGGATGCCGGAATCCGTAAATGAGACGTGGTCCAGCTCTTTTGTGATACCCATGGCTTTCGTCAGCTTTCCGGGGCCATCAGCCCCTTCGATGCCTCTAAGAAGCACAGCTTCCGGGTGACCTTCCGGACCTGTTACAATGTTGATCATATGGTGCATGCCATAAACAAGAGTGACATATGACATTCCGCCTTCTTCAAAGAGGGGAAGTGATTTCTTTGATCTGCCCTTATGGGCATAGCAGGCCGTGTCCTCTACACCATAGTAGACTTCTGTTTCGGTTATTCTCTTCTTTATTATTCCATTTTCAGTTTTAACGCACAGCAGCTTTCCAAGCAGTGCGGGAGCCAGCTCTTTGGCAGGCCTGATGTAGAATTCATGTGTAATCATAGGTACAGTATACATCAAAAGGTGGTATAATGGGAGATGGAGGCGATCAGACATGTATAAAATAGAGAAAAAAGTAGGATTTGGAGATGTTGGACCCGATGGAAGAATGAATATCAGCACGCTGGTTGATGCGTGCCAGAAATGCTGCGGGTTTCAGCTGGATGACAGCGCAGTCACACGGGAATTCTATGAGAGGTGCAATTCTACCACATTTCTTCTGTTCAGACAGATGGATATCATAGAGAGGCCTGCATATGGGCAGAATATTACAATAGACACTACAGTATTTGAGATGAAGCTGGCATACGGCCTTAGAAATACCATGATCTATGATGAGGACGGGAATGTCATGGTAGCATCATATGTCGGAGGTGCTACAGTTGACAAGAGCACCGGGAAGCCGGTGGCATATCCGAAGGACCTTCTGGAAAAGCTGAATCTTGGAGAAAAGTATGAGGATATGGAGTATCTTCCGAGGAAGGTAAAGATTCCAAAGGGAATGGATGGAGAGGTTCTTCCCGAATTTCCGGTATATAGATATATGATCGATGAGAACAGGCATGTGAATAATGCAAAATATCTCGATGTAGCGCAGGAATATGTTCCGGAAGGCTTTGAGATAGGAAGGCTCAGGATTGCGTACATGGCTCCTGCAAAATATGGAGACATCTTCCATCCTGTAAGATATGTCTATGAAGATAAGGTTTTTCTTTCGCTGCAGGATGGAGAGGGAACCCCTTATGTAAACATTGAACTGACAGAAAAAGCGTAGATGATTCTACGCTTTTTTGAACAATGTCAGAAGATCCATCAATATGTTGTTGTCGTACAGATAGCCGGCGACATAGGAACTATCCAGGCTGTCTGTAATGGTTCTTGCAAGTTCCGGGGATGTAATTGCAAGAAATGGGAAAACGAGTCCCAGAAACAGCAGGGCAAGAAGAACTCCTCTGGCGGCGCCCATCAGAAGGCCGAGGACTCCGTCAAAGAATCCGGCCGCACCATCATTATGCTTCTTTGAAAATAGAAAGCAGAAAACAAAAGTAACCAGCCTTGCAGCCAGGACAATCAGCAGGAAGCAGATAACGGTATATGCAATATCCACAACTGCCGTGCCGGCACTGTCTACAACGGTCCCCAGGAGATTTTTCCGGATGGCAACAAACGCCTCCGGAACGGCATCGCCGTTTACAACAGGATCGTTTGCAGCCTCATTCGCTTTTTCTATTAATGTATCGTTAATTGAGTCATAGATTCCCGTTTTTTCTTTCAGGATGCCCTGAACAGGCTTGCCCAGACAGACGCCGCAGATAATGGCGACAACCCATCCGAGGGTATGTGTCAATGTGACAGCAAGCCCTTTTTTAAACCCAATGATCATGGAAACAAGAACTATGATTCCTAATATAATGTCAATTGCCATAATTGCCCCCCATGAAATTATGATACTAGAAAAAGCTAGGAAAAGCAAGAGATTTGGATTGCACAAAAAAGGAAAGTATGATAGTATATTAGGGTATATGGACAAGTTTATGGCAGAAGCTTTAAAAGAAGCTCAGATTGCTTTTGATCATGGAGAGATTCCGATTGGAGCAGTCATTGTAAAAGATAATGAAATAATTGCACGGGGGCATAACAGAACCGAAGAGATGAAAGACCCCACAGCGCATGCAGAGATGAATGCAATCCGCATGGCCGCACAGAAGCTGGGCGGGTGGAGACTTCCCGGCTGCACCATGTATGTAACGGTAGAACCGTGCAGCATGTGCGCAGGTGCAATGATATGGGCGAGGATAGAAAAACTGTGCATTGGAACCATGGATCCCAAGGGTGGAGCCTGCGGGTCGGTATTCAATATTCCACAGAACGAAAAGCTGAACCATTATATAGACATACAGACCGGCATCATGCAGGAAGAATGTGAACGCATGATGAAGGATTTTTTCAAAGAGCTAAGAAGAAAGAAAGCGGAGGAATGTAAATTATGAAAAGAATCATTGCAATTGTGTGTGCCTGCATGTTAGCAGTAATGATGAGTGTAGCACCAGTATTTGCAGCAGCAAGCCTTGAAATTACGGCATCAACACCTAAGGATGGCGATAAAGGAATGGCAGTAGATAACATGGGTGTAAAGCTTACATTCAATGAAGACATGTATTCAAAGAAATACAACAGACAGCAGAAGGCATGCTTTAAGATTACAGATGCAAAGGGCAAAGAGGTTCCAATCATAGTTGCAATCAATCCGAACAAGGGACATCAGAACGAAGTTCTTGTACTGGAAGATACAACTTCAAATTATAAGGTAAAGCAGGAAACAAAATATACCCTTACAATTTCTGAAGACCTTGTTTCCGCAGCAGGAAATACATTGTCCAAATCTCAGCTTGCAAAGCCGACCATCTCATTTGAAACCATGAATCAGAAGAGTGCAACAACCGGCAACATGCTTCTCATGTTTGTCATGATGGCGGCAATCATCCTGATTACAGTAAGGGATTCCAAGAAGCAGGCGGAAGATGAAAAGACAAAGAAGAAGAACGAACAGAAAGTAAATCCATATAAGGAAGCAAAGAAATCCGGAAAATCCGTGGAAGATGTAGTAGCGCAGGACGAAAAGGATAAGGCCCGCAGAGCAGAAAAGCAGGCAGCCAAGGATGCCAAGAAGGCAAAGCAGGCGGAAGCGGACAGACGTCTGGAAGAAAAGGAACGCGCAAAGCTTGAAAAGGAGAAACAGCAGGCAAGAGGTGTATCCGGAAAGAAGAAGGAATACGTAGACCCAAGCAGGAAGAGAGTTTCAAAGCCTATGCCTATTTCAGCAGCAGGCAGCACATACAAGACTGGAAGAAAGGCCCTTGCGGAAGCGGAAGCAGCAAAGAAAGCAGCAGAAGAAGCAGCAAGAAAAGCAAAGGGGACAACCAACCCGAAGAAGAAGGGCAAAAAAGGCAAGAAAAAGAAATAGCAGATTTATGGGCGCTTGACATGGCGTCCATTTGCATTTAAAGGAGAAAAAATGAAAAGCATCAGACTGAAATCATATGCAAAAGTAAATCTGGCGCTGGATATCAAAGGGATTCTGGATAACGGTTATCATGAACTGGAGACAATCCTGCAGCAGCTGGATCTTCACGATGAAGTTCTGGTTCGATGGACGGAAGAAGAGGAGCAAGGCGTCCGCATTGTTCTGAAAACAAACCGGCCATATCTTCCGACAGACGAAAAGAATCTGGCATATCAAGCGGCAATGGTCATGGCCGAACTGTACGGAAGTGAAAAAAGGGGCACCATCAGAATCGACATAGGGAAACGGATTCCGGTGGCAGCAGGGCTGGCAGGCGGAAGCGGAAACGGAGGCGCAGTCATTCTGGCGATCAACAGCCTCTGGAATCTGAACTTGCCGCTGAAGGAATTAATGGAAACAGGAATCCGGCTGGGTTCCGATGTGCCTTTTACCATGATGGGAATGGCAAGATGCTGCAGGGAACTTCCGGAATATATCCGAACGGATTCCATGGCATCATCTGCAGCCGTTGCAACCTATGATGGAACGGTTCTCCGCCCAGTCAGACCGCTCAATGCCCCTGTGATGCTTACAAAACCGCCCATCGGAGTATCCACAAAAGAAGTATACCAGAACATGGACCATACATTCATCCCGCAAAGACCGGATACCCGTGAAATCATTGAAGCCATGGAGACTGAAAACACAGCCATGGTTGCTGAAAAAATGCTCAATGTGCTTGAATTCTATTCTGCAGTTCAGTACAATCTCATTAGGGAGACATTGAACCATGCGAAAGCCTGTGAGGGCACACTGGGAACCATGATGAGCGGAAGCGGTCCCACAGTATTCAGCATCATGGAATCGGAACAGGCCGCGAAGCAGGCTGTGAAAAAAATGAAGGAAATCAATAAAGAAACATATCTAACACATACAACCCTTTAACAGGGAGGCGTTGGAATGAAGGAGTAGAACATGCTGAATTTTGACATACAGAACCATAAACCTCTTCGGGAGATTGTTTATGAAGAATTGAAAATGCAGATTCTGACAGGTGAGATCATGCCGGGAACCAGAATGATGGAGGTAGAGCTGGCAGAGGACATGGGCGTAAGCCGCACACCAATCCGGGAAGCAATCCGGAAACTGGAAAAGGAAGGTCTTGTCACCATTGAGCCTAGACGCGGCGCATATGCATCTGAAGCTTCGGTGGAAGACATGGTGGATATTCTGGAAGTAAGACAGGAACTGGAAGGCCTTGCTGCAGGCCTTGCAGCAGAAAGAATGACAGAAGCATATAAGACAATGATGCGGGAAGAGGCAGAGGCCTTCAATAGAGCTGTTGCAGAAGGGAACATGGAGGAAATGATCAATCATGATGTTCGGTTCCATCATATCATTGCAGAAGCGACAGAAAATCAGCTGCTTGTGAATATGATAGAGCAGCTGCAGGAACGTGTTCTGAGATTCCGCTACCTGTATTTCAGCGATTTCAAGCGGGCAGAGCTGATGCCGGCAGAACATGAAGCAATCCGGAATGGAATTCTCACAGGGAATGAAAAAACGGCCAAAGCAGCAGCGGCTATTCATATCAGCAGATTAAAGGATCTAGTAATAAACGAAGGCGTCTAGTGCAGACGCAGAAAAAGAGCTCAGCGAGCTCTTTTTTATTATTCTTCCTTAGGCCCCCTCTCCATTTTTAGAGCCAGCAGCACTGCCAGGATTCCGCCGGTAAACTTTACAAAGAAAAAAGTCATGAGATATTCCGGCTCAGTAGAAGCGACGAGCGCCATCTGTGCGCCGAAGGCATAGTGGCAGCTGACAGCAAAGGCTCCGTTCAGGATCTTCCCCTTTTTATCCATCTTTGGAAGAAGGGGAAGCATGGCGATACCGGCAGGGATTCCGATAAGAAATCCCATGATGGAATATTCATTGATGCCAAGGAGCGCACCCAGTTTTTTCAGGGGCTCTTTGAAAATCCGTAGAATCAGATTCATGGTAACAAGAGCGCCGGCTACAGAGATGCTCATCTTTGCAATCATGACAATGCCGTCTTTTGCAATCTGTTCATCCAGATATGCATGGTCCGGGAAAAACAGCCCAGCCATAATGACAACAAAAGAAACATAGGCAGCAAGTTTTACTGCAGATCCCAGAAGTATCAGAAAACGAGATGTCAGATCCGGCGCAGTCAAAAGCCCGATCAGGACAAGAAGGCATAACAGCAGAACCATGGAAATGTTCTGAAGTAGCTGTCCTGCAGGAATATGAAAGAGCAGACCGGAAATGATCAACGTAACGGGAAGCACAATGATTCCATAGATAAAGCCTTTCGTCAGGCATTTTCCATCCTCTCGGTCTGAACCGGAGATATATATGGGCAGACAGAAGGAAACCAGTGTTCCAAGGCTTCCGCCGATGCAGATACCCGCATAAAGACCGATGGTCTCATCTCCGGCAAGCGCCTTTGCGATTGGATAGGCGCCCATGTCGGTAGCCAGAAGGCTCCCGGGCAGGATGGACGGATCAAAGAACCAGCCGGATGTTGCGGATAAAATGGCATCCTGATTCTGCTGAATGATCACAGGCCCCAGACAGTAGATGCTCATCAGGAATATCATGAATTCCGGAATCAGCTTCATGCCGTCATCAAAAGAACGGGCAAGATTAAATTTCCCGCCGAGAAATTTGTCAATCAGGCCGATCAGCGCCATGAAAAGAAAAAAGATGGAAATGAGACTCATTGCGTCCTCCAAACAAAAAATGTGAAGTGGAATTTCCACTTCACATATTTTTACGCATTTGTACAATGAAGTCAAGACCTATCACGGCATTTCGGTAATTTCAGAGGAGGATGCCAGCGTTGTCGTGATGCTGACTTTTTCTCCGCCTCTGTCAACGGATACTTTAATCTTGTCTCCAGGAGCATGTTCCTGGAGGACTTCCATGAGATCATTGGATACCTTGATTGTCTTGCCGTCTGCCTTTACAATGCGGTCACCAATCTGGAAACCTGCATCTACGGCATTCTGATGAGAAAGCTGTGTAATATATACACCGAGCTGCTCTACGCCATATTGCATGGCAGTCTCTTCATCTTCTACAGACAGGATGGTAACGCCGATTTTTGCATCGCCCGTATTCTTGCTGGAAATGTTTCCACCTTTATCAATGATCTTGTCTGCCACTTCAGATGCTGTATTGATTGGAATGGCAAAACCAAGACCTTCCACGTCAGAACCGGAAGATTTTGCAACGACCAGACCAATCAGCTTTCCGTACTGATTAAACAGGCCACCGCCGGAATTTCCGGGGTTGATGGCTGCATCCGTCTGGAGCAGGGACATGTTGTTTCCTTCAATATTGATCTTTCTGTCGCGTGCACTGATGATGCCGGCGGTAACAGTACCACCCAGTTCTCCCAGCGGGTTGCCGATGGCAACGGCAAGTTCTCCAACGACAAGTTTATCTGAGTCATCATAAACGGCAGCTGTCAGTTTTTCTTTCGACTGTATCTGAATGACTGCAACGTCATTGACAGAGTCAACGCCTATGACATCTGCATCATATTCGTTTCCGTTTTTCAGTTTTACAGTAACCTTTCTTGCGTCAGAGACCACATGGTTATTTGTTATGATGTATCCGTGGTCTGCATCAATAATGACGCCAGAACCGGCACCTTCCGTAACATACTGCTGCATCCAGGAATCGGTGGTCAGCCCTTCTGTACGGATTTCAACAACAGACGGAGAAGCCTTTTCGGCAATCTGAGAAACTGTCAGACTGCTGCCGGTTGCCTGCTCCGGTGAATAACCGTTGGTCGCAGATGGCGTATTGTCGTCTCCGGTAATGCCGTCAAGCAGGTTTGCAGAAACTGCAGAGCCGCCAAAGCCGCAGAGCGCAGAAAGAGCAACGATTCCGGCGATGAAAAGCGCCAGTTTTCCGCCGCTAATATGGAATCCCTTCTTTTTTTTCTTTTCCGATTCATAGGATTCCACAAAATCAACCGGAGGTTCATTTGCTGTTTCATAGGCAGGAACCGTATCCTTGAATTCTTCAAACTGCTTTCTGAATTCTGAAGCAGACGCAGGATCGGGGTCTGCATGAAGCTCGGAAATCGGTCCTTTTTCAGCTGCAGGTTCCGGGTCTGCCATCAGGAATCCGGGACCCTCTATGGTAGTACTTTTGTTTTCTTTTATGATTTCGTCTGGGTGTAATTCCATTGTCTTTCTGTTATCGTCCATTGAAAAATCCCCTCTTTCTTTTATTTACTCATATATTATACTTCGAATATGTCTGTTCTGTGAAAAAAAGATGAAAAAACAAACGGCAGAAAGTTCCTTTATCCTTTTGAAAGCATATCCAGAATATACTGTTTGTCAACGGCGCCGACAATGCCGTCTGTCATTTTTCCGTTCCTGAAAACAAGAAGGGCAGGGATGCTGGAGATTCTGAAAGAGGCAGCCAGCTCCATTTCTTCATCCACGTTAATCTTGCCGACCTTGACCTTTCCGTCCATCTCATCTGCAATCTCTGCAACTGCCGGAGCTACCATCTGGCATGGTCCGCACCAGGCAGCCCAGAAATCCACAAGCACAGGAATGTCTGACTGTAATACTTCCTTTTCGAAGTTATCCTTTGTTATCTTTATTTCTTTCATTTTTATTACCTTTCTTTATAGTATAGCATGCAGTGGCAGTATCCCTCGAATTCCGGATCGTTGATCTGGTCTCTGAATTCCTGGCATAGGCAGATGGTTTCATCAGTCATCTGAAGTTTACAGGGGCAGTGACCTTCTTTTCTGACCAGTCCTTCCCGAATCTTTGCCACAAGATCTGCATTTTCATTTAAACGTATTTTCATGTCATTATCCTCCGTTACATACAATATATATCTTTTGCATGCGCTTTGCAATACATATGGCGAAAATTATTAGCACTCTTTTGTGGTGAGTGCTAAAAAGTGCTTGACCTTTTGTTTTGGCAGGTATATGATGTGCTTGTAAGGGAGTTAAAACATAACTTGAACATAGATAAGAAAGGGAAATGAAATGAATTTAGAGAAATTTACAACAAATGCACAGACTGCAGTAGTGAGCAGCCAGAACATTGCCATTGAATACGGCAATCAGGAGATGACCTGTGAACACCTGCACATGGCGCTTCTGACACAGGAAAACGGACTCATACCGAAGCTCATAAAATACATGGGTGCGGACAGCGAACTTGTACGCATTGATGTACAAAGAGAACTGGAAAAGCTTCCAAAAGTACAGGGAGCGACAGAGGGGCTCTATGCAGACAGGAGATTCAATCAGGCGCTGATGAATGCTGAAAAGGAAGCAGGGAGCTTCAAGGATGAGTATGTAAGCGTGGAACATATCTATCTTGCGCTTATTGCCGACAAGACCATCGCTTCTGCAAAGATTTTCAAGAAGCATGGAATCACAAGAGAAAAATTCCTCGAAAGCCTTTCGAAGGTCAGAGGAAACCAGAGAGTCACAAGTGCGGATCCGGAAGGAAACTATGAGGCGCTTACCAAGTATGGAAGAGACCTTGTAGAGATGGCAAGGCAGGGAAAACTGGACCCTGTTATCGGAAGAGATGCTGAGATCCGGCATACCATCCAGATTCTCTGCAGAAGAACCAAGAACAATCCGGTCCTGATTGGTGAGCCCGGAGTAGGGAAAACTGCAGTAGTGGAAGGCCTTGCCCAGAGAATTCTAAACGGCGACGTTCCGGAAGGGCTGAAGGATAAGACCATCTTCGCGCTGGACATGGGAGCACTCATTGCAGGCGCCAAGTTCAGAGGTGAATTTGAAGAAAGGCTCAAGGCTGTGCTCAGCGAAATAGAAAAATCTGAGGGGCGAATCCTTCTTTTCATCGATGAAATCCATAATATTGTCGGAGCTGGAAAGACCGAAGGCTCCATGGATGCAGGAAATCTTTTAAAGCCTAAGCTGGCAAGAGGAGAGCTTCACTGCATCGGTGCAACGACTCTGGATGAGCACAGAAAGTATCTGGAAAAGGATGCTGCGCTTGAGAGAAGATTCCAGAAGGTAATGGTAGACCAGCCGACCGTAGAGGATACAATCTCAATCCTGAGAGGCCTTAAGGAAAGATTCGAGATCCATCATGGCGTAAGGATCACGGACTCCGCGCTGGTAGCATGCGCGACGTTATCTGACAGATATATCTCGGACAGATTTCTTCCAGACAAGGCCATCGACTTGATGGACGAGGCAGCAGCAAGAATCAGGACGGAGATTGATTCCATGCCTGCAGAACTTGATGAGATTGCAAGAAAGGTCATGCAGCTTGAAATTGAACGACAGGCGCTAAAGAAGGAAGAGGACAAGGGGTCGGTTGTAAGGCTTGAAAACATTGAAAAAGAACTTGCAGTTCTGAAAGAGGATGAAATGGCAATGAAGGCCCAGTGGGAATCTGAAAAGAATGCCATCTCCGAGGTAAAGGATATCAAGCAGGAAATCGAGGATATCCGCCACAGGATTGAAGAGGCGGAAAGAGCATATGACCTTGAAAAGCTGGCCCAGCTCAAATATGGAGAGCTTCCGGCAAAGGAAAAGGAACTTGAGGAAAAGAAGGCTCTTGCGGACAAGGCAGAGGAAGGAAGACTTCTGAAAGAGGAAGTGACAGAAGAGGAGATTGCAGAGGTTATTTCAGGCTGGACAGGAATTCCGATTGCAAAGCTTGTGGAATCTGAAAAGGAAAAGCTCCTGAAGCTTCCGGAAATCCTTCACAGAAGAGTCATCGGCCAGGACGAAGGCATCCAGGCGGTATCTGAAGCAATACTTAGAGCAAGAGCCGGACTTAAGGACGAGAACAGACCGATCGGGTCGTTCATCTTCCTTGGACCTACAGGCGTAGGTAAGACAGAACTTGCCAAGGCACTTTCAGAAGCGCTGTTTGATTCAGAAGCGAACATGGTGCGGATTGACATGTCAGAATACATGGAGAAGCATTCCGTTTCAAGGCTGGTTGGAGCGCCTCCGGGATATGTAGGCTATGATGAAGGCGGACAGCTCACGGAAGCAGTCAGAAGAAAGCCATATTCCGTTATTCTCTTTGATGAGATTGAAAAGGCGCATCCGGATGTATTCAACATCCTTCTTCAGCTTCTTGATGATGGAAGACTTACAGACAATCAGGGAAGAACCGTTGACTTCAAGAATACCATCGCCATCATGACATCAAACATCGGAAGCAGCACTCTAATTGACAACATCAGAGAAGATGGAACCATTTCAGATGAAGTAAAAGAGAGCGTAGAAACACAGATGAAGTCCCACTTCAGGCCTGAGTTCCTGAATAGGATCGATGACATCGTAGTATTCAGCCCTCTTACCAAATCTCAGATCGGAGAGATCATCGGACTGGGAGTAAAGGGCCTTAAGAAGAGACTGGAAGAAAAGGAAATGAGCCTTGTGCTTGACGATTCTGCAGTAGACCTGATTGCAGGGGAGGCATATGACCCGAACTACGGAGCAAGACCTGTAAACAGATACATCCAGAAGCATATTGAAACAAGAGTTGCAGAGATGATCATAAGAGGCGAAGCCGTACCAGGCCAGACCATCAGAATTACGGCAGAAGATGGCGTTCTGAAATATGAAGCGGAATAACCCTCATATTACTCATCAATAAATAGGACCAAAGTTGTAGCAGAGAGCGTAAAAGTTCTCTGCTATTTTTCTTTCGTCTGTGGTACAATTCCAATATACACAATGAAATTAGCGGGGAAAACATGAAGAAAATTTGTGAGTGGATCGTAAATAGAAGGCATATGGTATTTGGAATCATGACAGCACTGGTTATCCTGTGCGGTTTTCTGATGCTCAGAGTTGAGACCACATCAGACATGACCAGGTTCCTTTCGAATGAGTCATCCATGAAGCAGGGCGTTGACCTTCTTGAGGAGCAGTTTCCTGACATGGAGAATCAGAATACCATCCGGGTGATGTTCAAGGGCCTTTCTGAAAAGGAAGGGGACGCCCTGTTCGAAGAGCTTGAAGATATTCAGTATGTCAGTGATGTTACATATGAATCAGATAATGAAGACTATGTAAAGGACCCATACAGGCTCTATATCCTTACAATGAAATACGATTATGAATCTGCGGAAGAGGATTCCATCATGGAAACCCTTCATGCAAAGTATGCAGATTATGACATGCAGATCAAGGATGACAATCCGAACTCATCAGAGCTTCCGGGGCCTGCAATTCTGACGGCAATCGGCATTCTTGTGCTGATCATGATTGCCATGTGCGGGTCGTGGATCGAGCCGATTTTCTTCTTTCTTGCAATCGGATTTGCAGTAGTACTTAATCTAGGAACAAACATATTCATGGATTACATAGCAAATGTAACTTTTGCCATTGCTGCCATACTGCAGCTGGTTCTGTCCATGGATTATTCCATTATACTTTCGAACAGATTCCGGCAGGAACGGCTTGTAGTTCCGGATAAGAATGAAGCCATGGTATCTGCCATGGTCAAGGCATTTCCATCCATATGCTCAAGTTCTCTAACGACTTTCGTGGGACTTCTGTGCCTTGTATTCATGAGCTTCAAGATTGGACCGAATATTGGGATCGTTCTGGCAAAAGGCGTAATCTGTTCACTTGTCTGTGTAATGACGCTGCTTCCGATCTTCCTTCTTACCTTTGACCATGCCATCCAGAAGACGGCAAAGAAGCCTATAAATGTGCCGACTGATAAGCTTGCAGCATTCAGCTACAGATTCAGAAAGCCGATACTTATCGCGTTCCTTCTGCTGTTTGCAGGTGCATATTTTGCCCATAACTATACGGAGACAACCTATACACTGGAATATGAGGACCCTATAGCAAATGTGTTTGAAAAGACCAACCCGGTCATTGCAGTCTATGATAACAAAGATGAAAAGGGAGCAGAAGAAATTGCCGACAGGATTGAAAAGGATCCGAAGGTAAAAGATGTATTAAGCTACTATACAACCCTTGGGAAAGAGTATACCGCAAAGAAGATGGAGACTGAGCTTAAGGACATGGCGGATGACAAGGCATCTACAGAGGACATGAATGAAGAGACTCTGAAGATGATCTACTATACGTACCACAGTGGAGAACTCCATCCAATCACGCTTCCCGCATTTGCAGACTTTCTCAATGATGAGGTCATAGGGAATGATAATTTCGAGGATTTCCTTGATGATGGCATGGAGCAGGATATCCGTGACATGAGAAAGTTCACAAGCAAGGAAAACCTTACTGCGAAGAAGACAATTGCGGGCCTGGCAGATTTCTTTGATATGAACCGGTCGGATGTAAAGGATCTTCTGGTCTACTACTATACAGAAAATGGTGGAATAAAGACAGGAAAGATGACGCCGGCAGGATTTGCATCATTTGCTGAAGAGATATCCAGGGGCAGCAAGTACGGCGACATGGTGAGCAGGTCAGATGCCAAAGACCTGAAGCAGCTGAAGACCTTTACAGATAAGGAGGCCATGACAAAGAAGAGAAGCGCATCTTCTGCAGCAGAGATCATCGGAATGGATAAGAGCCAGGCAGATCTTCTCTATGTTTATTCCTATGCACAGAATGAAAAATATACGCCGCCTTCGGTTACGCTGGAAAGCTTCGTTCAGTTCCTGAATGGAAAGGTGCTGAAGAATAAGGAAATGTCAGCGCAGATAACGGATGAGCAGAAAGCACAGCTTCAGATGCTTGCCGCATATACAGATACAAAAACAATCACTTCGCCAATAGATGCCGCGCATCTTGGAGCCATGTTTGGAATGGAGACGGATATGGCATCTCAGCTTCTGATGATGTCAGGAGTAGAAACCATGAGTCCATATGACTTTGCAGGCGTCATAGTATCCATGCAGCCGGACAATGCCCAGGTACAGCAGCTGAAGGGTCTGATGGATGCATCACTTTCCGGACAGAAGATGAGCATTTCCCAGATGTCCCAGATTCTTGGCATGAAAGAACCCGATCTTAAAGTGATGTATGCATATTACGACTACCTTTATGGAGATACTGCATTCCGGATGAGCGTGCAGGAGGTTATTGAAGCTGCATTGAGGCAGTCAGATTCAGCGGAGCTTCAGAGACTGAAGAAGATTATCGATGCATCTGTAGAAGGAAAGAAACTGGAATATTCGGATATGGCATCCCTTCTTGGAATGAAGAAATCCGATTCTAAATCTTTATATATCCTTCATGCTGCAGAGCATGGAGATACATCCGCATGGGGCCTTTCGCCTGCCGCTTTCATCACATTCCTGAATGATGATGTCCTCCATGGAGAATACAGCGACATGATAGAGGCCTCCCAGGCAGATGATCTTGCCATGGCAAAGGAGATGGTGGATGCTGTATTATCGGATAAGGAGTTTGCGCCGAAAGGCCTTGTTGACATGTTCGGTTCCTATTCGGAGGACATGACAGAAAACTCCATGGAACTCCTGTATCTTCTCCATGGTTCTCATGAATACTATAAGCCGTGGTGGAAGATGAATCTGGACACACTGTTTACATATATCAGCGATGAACTCGTCAATGACAAGAGATTTGATGAAATGCTCACCGACGAGTTCCGAAAGGACATCGATGAGTATTCTAAGGATATTGACGACGGAAGAGACCAGCTGGTAGGGCCGGATTATTCCATCATGCAGATTGTGACCACATATCCGCAGGAAGGGACTGAGACGGAAAATTTCATGAATGGTCTGGAAAAGGATTTCGGAAATCTTTCGGGGGATTATCACCTGATTGGAAACATGGCAATGAATCATGAAATGAGCAAGACCTTCGACCACGAGATGCTCCTCATTACGCTGCTGACGGCACTAGCAATCTTTGTAGTCGTAATGTTTACGTTCCGGTCGCTGGCGATACCTGCAATACTGGTGCTTCTCGTGCAGTGCGGCGTATTCCTGACGGTATCGTATATCGGGGCATCGGGAAACAGCATCTATTATCTTGCAATGCTGATTGTACAGTGCATATTGATGGGTGCAACCATCGATTATGCAATTCTGTTTACCAACTACTATAGAGAGAACAGAGGCTCATTTAAAATAAAAGAAGCAGTAAAGAATGCATACAGAGGCTCGATCCACACAATCATGACATCAGGCCTTATCATCTGCATCTGCACATTCATTCTTTCCTATACATATGGAGATCCATCGGTTGAGCAGATCTGCAGAACCATTTCCATCGGTGCATTCTGTGCAATAACCCTTATCCTGTTTGTGCTGCCGGGGGTGCTCTGCTGCATGGACCGGCTGATCATGAGAAAGCAGAAGGAGAAAGGCTAGGTTGCAAAGGAGCCGTTTATCGAGTATAATATTATGGTTATTAAGTTAAAAAACAAATGATATATATGGAAAGGATACAAAAATGTTTCAGTCAAGAACACATAATTGTAATGAATTAAGAATTGAAAACGCCGGGGAAAAAGTCACCATCGTTGGCTGGATGGAAAATGTCAGAGAGGTCGGCAGGAACTTCGCATTCATGGTTGTAAGAGATTTCTATGGCACAACGCAGGTTGTAATCGAAACGGAAGAAATCATGAACCAGGTAAAGCCGCTGAACAATGAGACAACCATTTCCGTAACAGGTGTGGTAAGAGAAAGATCAAGCAAGAATCCTAAGCTTCCGACAGGAGACATTGAAGTCGTTCCTGAAACCATCGAAGTATTGGGTAAGTGCATATATAACGAGCTTCCGTTTGAAATCAACAGAAGTAAGGAAGCGGATGAAAATGTAAGATTAAAGTACAGATATCTGGATCTCAGAAATCCGGCTGTAAAGGACAAGATCATCTTAAGATGCCAGGTTGTACAGGCGCTTAGAGCTGCAATGACAGAAAAGGGCTTCTTAGAGATTACAACGCCGATCCTTACCGCTTCATCACCGGAAGGCGCCAGAGACTACCTTGTTCCTGCAAGAAACCATCCGGGAAAGTTCTATGCTCTTCCGCAGGCTCCGCAGCAGTTCAAGCAGATCCTCATGACTTCAGGCTTCGACAGATACTTCCAGATTGCTCCTTGCTTCAGAGACGAAGATGCAAGAGCAGACAGATCGCCGGGTGAATTCTACCAGCTGGACATGGAGATGGCTTTTGCGGATCAGGATGATGTATTTGCAGTTCTGGAAGAGGTGCTTCCGCCAATCTTTGCAGAATATGGCATCTACAAGAGGGCATCCAAGCCGCCGTTCAGAAGAATCGCATACAATGATGCCATGGAAATCTATGGATCAGATAAGCCTGACCTTAGAATCGATCTTATCGTTCAGGATATCACGGAACTTGCAAACAGAACGGAATTCGGACAGTTCCAGGGTCAGACGGTAAAGGCAATCGTAGTACCGGATTTCAAGGAAACAAGAAAGTTCATCGACAAACTGTGTGCAGAGGTTGAAGTACAGACTGCAAACAAGCCGTACTGGTTCAAGGTTGGCGAAGACGGAAGTCTTTCCGGGGGCGTTTCCAAGTTCTTTGCGGATTTCAAGGATGAGATTACAGAAGCTCTTGATCTTAAGCCGGGCTGCTTTGTTGGAATCACTGCAGGCAAGAAGCTTGCTGCACAGAAGACGGCAGGCGTTCTTCGTAAAGTATTAGGAAATAATGTGGAAGGCCATATGGATAGAGAACAGTTTGAATTCTGCTGGATTGTTGACTTCCCTATGTATGAAATAGGAGAAGAAAGCGGAGAACTGGAATTCTGCCATAATCCGTTCTCCATGCCGCAGGGCGGCCTTCAGGCGCTGGAAGAAGCAGAAGGAAATCTGGAAAAGGAACTGGAACTGATGGCATATCAGTATGACCTCGTATGTAACGGCGTTGAGCTTTCATCAGGTGCAGTCAGAAACCATAACCCTGAAATCATGATCAAGGCATTTGAACTTGTTGGACTTGGTGAAGAAGACGTTAAGTCGAAGTTCCCTGCAATGTACAATGCATTCTGCTACGGAGCACCTCCTCATGCAGGCATCGCTCCTGGAGTTGACAGAATGGTAATGCTGATTGCAGGCGAAGAATCCATCAGAGAGATCATTCCGTTCCCAATGAACAAGAACGCACAGGATATCATGATGGGAGCTCCTACAGCAGTAGATGAAAAGCAGCTGAACGATGTTCACATCAAGATTGATCTTCCAGAAGAAAAATAGACGATGAAAACATATGGTCCCGGAAGCGTGTGCTTTCGGGACTTTTCACATGGGGGAATAATGTAGGCATATCAATTGCAGGACGGCTGTGGTATATTTGATAGGGGATGAAAGAGAAAGAATAACTACAAGGTAGTGTCAAATAGGTTATGAAAACACCGGGCAAAGAAAAATGCCCTGAATTGTACTTTGAATAGTAAATAGTAGAGCTTTCAGAGCGGAGCTGCCACCCTTGACAGCGCACCGGGTCAATGCTGAACAGGCCTCA
>JAZRWY010000055.1:0-14372 GCA_045599945.1 Anaerovoracaceae bacterium
AACTCCTTTTGGTTTTGTTTTTTTGAGCATTAACATTATACCAAATACAGGGGGTAATTGCTTTTTCTTTGCAAAAAGTCCTGTGACCCCTGAATTTACTTAGGTTTAGATAAAAATTTAAGATAGGTAGTTGACACTACCGGAGAAATACGGAGGGTTGAAAAATGACACTGGGAAAAACCATTGACTGGATTGAAGAAAAAGCAAAAGAACTTGATGATGCAGTAGAGCATGCAGCAGGGAAAGTGGAAGCAGCACTGAACAGGGAGCAGCCGCTGGAAAACGAGCATCTTGAAAAGATCTTCCAGAAGCTGGACAGAATCGGTGATGAAATGGACGAGACTGCTGAAGTTCTTGCAGAGCGTGCAGACAGAGTTGCAGAGAAAATCAACGAATATATGGAAGCGCAGCTCCATGAAGAGGGAGATACGGGCGATTTCAGCCAGAAATAGGGAATAGCGCCGGCCGGCGCTATTTTAATATCCGGAATCTGCTTTTCTGAAAATCAATCAGACCCTCTCTGCGCATGTTATTCAGCTCATAGGAGAGGGCGCTTCTGTTGACGCACAGATATTGGGCCAGCTGGTCCTGCGTCATGGAGATGTCGAAGACCTCCGTTCCCCGCTTCTGTCTCATGATTATCAGATGTGTCATGATGCGGCTTCGGAGACCATGCTTGGAAAGGGCTTCAATCTTATACATGGAACGGATGGTGCTGTCCGCCAGAATGCGCAGCATGTTCTCCCGAAGAATTGTGCCATGCTCCTCAGAGGAAAGCGCCTGAAGAGGAATCTTCAGGAAACGGGCTCCATCCAGGGCGGTGAGAGTAAATGGCATTTTCCGGAAAGTGGAAAAGACGACCTCCAGACAGATGATGTCTCCGGGTTCATGAACGGCCAGAAGATCGGAGTTTCCGTCCTCCTGGAGCTTTTCTGCCATGGCCTTCCCCTCCATCAGGATATAGATGCTGTCTGTTTCATCTCCTTCATTCAGAATCAGTTCGTTTTTTCCATAGGTATGTTCGTATGTTCCGGATCTGGAAAGAATCTCTTCCACGATGGAATCCGGAATGGCATTAAAAAGATGTGTACGCTTCAGAATCTCTGATGTTTTTCTGTCCATTTTCTGATACCTCCCTGTCCTATGGTCATAGTATATCAGAAAAGAACACAAAAATGTTGGTCTGCAAACATTTTTTGCAGGAGGAAGCGGTAAGATATTTCTGGTAAAAAGAAGAAGAGGTGACAATATGAGGAGAGATGAGGTCCGTTACTGGGACATGAGAGCGGAAGACTTCCGCAGGACTTCCAAAAGAAGCAGATATGAAACAGAGTTCATGGAACTGGCAGATATCCGGAAGGGTGAATCTGTTTTCGATATGGGATGTGCCAGCGGGACATTTGCCATTCCCCTTGCGGAAGCGGGACATCACGTGCTTGCCTGTGATTTCTCGCCGGAAATGCTGAAGCAGCTTTCAAGAGAAGCAGCAGCAAGAAATCTGCTGGAGCTGATGGACATCCGGCAGCTGGACTGGAATGAAAAATGGGAGGGAAAAGACCTTGCCCCATGCGATGTTGCCATGGCATCGAGGTCTCTCATTGCAAAAGATCTGTCAGAAGCTCTGGACAGGCTGGATTCCATGGCAGAGCGGAGAGTCATCCTGACGGCACCGACGAAGTTTCTTTCCAGATGCAATATACATGCAGCAGAAGCCCTGGGGATGAAACCGGAAGATGCCTATCTTGAGATTCTGGATCTTCTGAAGAAAAAAGGAAAAGAACATGCACTGTCTTTTATTGAGGAAGAAAAAGAGGTTACCTTTGATTCTCTGGAAAGCTGCATCCGCAGGCTGGAGATGGGGTTTGAAGAATTAGATGTCAGGCAGAAAAAGGATCTGGAGGAATTCGCAATAGAACACTATGCAGACGGAAGACTGGATGTATCATGGCCGGTGAAGTGGGCCTTCATATCCTGGAATAAGTAAGGGCGCAGCAGCCCTCTTTTTTTATATCCGGTTTCGGATGAAGTTTTCAATTATTCGGGGAGATGCGGCATCCATGTTCAGGATTTCCACAGTTCCAAGCCGGGACAGATGGGAGAGCAGCTCTTTGTGTGCCTGTCTCACATCTTCATGCATGTGAAGAAGGGATTCCTCGGCTTTTAGAATGCCGATACAGGTAGATGTTTCCAGTGCCTCATATAGAAGATCTTTGAAAGGAGCACTGAGGAGTTCCACGCCGCCGATTTCATCCATCAGAAGAATGGACCGGGTCTCCATGGCCTTTTGAAGGATTTCCACTCCTTTTGTTTCGAAAACGGACAGATTCATTTTTTTCGGATTTCCAAACTCCATGAAAATGTCCGGAAGGCTGCTGGAATATGGCGCAGTTAAAGAAGGCTTTTCTCTGTAATCTGTAAGACGAAAGCCTCTGGTTTTCCCTGTTTCATCCATCAGTCTCTGAGAGATAAAACCGCCTGTCAGGGCGCCATATGGTTCCAGTACATGCTGGAGCATGGTAGATTTTCCGGTCTGTATCGGTCCGGTAATGAATAGACTCTTTTTCATGGTTTTATCTTACCATTTCAGCGCCCTGTTTTCTATTGTTTTTTATCCGGAATTGCTATAAAATGGAAATATGCTGAAACTAGGAATATTCATCACCCTGGCAGTAGTGCTGGGGATTCTGGGCGGAAACGGCGCCGTTGTTGTTTTTAATCACATGCCTGCCAAATGGCTCTCGGAATATGGGGAGCCCATCCGGGAAGATCTTTTGGAGAGGCAGAGGCTGAACAGCTGGCCGAACAAGTATATCTTTTCGGTGCTTCTGGTGATGGCGGGGGTAAGGCTGGTCATGTATGATCCATTCTTTGCATTGGCATCCATGTGCGCCATCTGGTGCATGATCATTATTTCTGCAGCGGATGCAAAATATATGATTCTTCCGGACCAGTTCATCATATTGCTGGCAGTCTGCGGCTTCGGGTTTGTCAACTACCATGAAAAACCCATCGACATGGTATACGGTCTGCTTCTTGGCGCAGGAATCATGCTGGTCATTGCTGTCCTGGGGAAACTGATCATGAAGCAGGAGGCGCTTGGCTTCGGAGATGTGAAGCTGATGGCTTCCCTTGGATTCATTACAGGGCTTGAAGGTACAATCGTCATTCTGATCGGGATGTCTTTTTTAAGCGCCGGTGCATTTCTGATACTTCTGGCAATGAAGAAAATCAAGAAGTCGGATTACCAGCCGCTGGCACCATACATATGTGCCGCTGCCACGTGTTATCTGCTTGTAATATGGCCGTGGTGATGATATATTAAAGATGTATAATAAAGATAAGAAGAAAGAAGAGAATCCATATGATAACAAGTAAACAGAGAAGCTATCTGAAAGGACTTGCACAGAAAATCGACCCGTCCGTATTCATTGGAAAAAATGATCTGACAGAGAATATCATCAATGAAATTGATGTTAATCTTGAGCATCGGGAACTGGTGAAAGTCAAGATTCAGGAGAGCTGTCTTCTCGACCCGAAGGAAGTCGCCAATGAAGTGGCAGAAAGGCTGGGCGCTGAATTTGTACAGGCGATGGGAAGAAGATTTGTACTCTATAGAGAATCGAAGGATCATAAGGAAATAGAGATTCCAAGAAGGTAGTCATGGAAAGAAACGTTCTGCTGACAATTGCATATGACGGAACGGAATTCCACGGATGGCAGAGGCAGCCGGGGCTGCGGACGGTTCAGGGAGAGTTGGAGAGAGTGCTTTCCACACTGTGTGACATGGAGATTACAGTAAACGGCACCAGCAGAACGGATGCAGGCGTCCATGCGCTGGGACAGAGAGCCTCTTTTACAGGTGATTTCTCCATTCCATGTGACCGGATTGTGCTTGCAGGAAACAACCTTCTTGCAGGAGGGGCAAACAGCCGGAAGGCGGGAGATGTGAAGATTCTTTCTGCAGAAGAGGCAGCGCCGGATTTTCATGCCAGGTTTTCCTGCAGAGGAAAGAAATACATCTACAAAATGACGACCGGCGCTGATGTGGACATATTCAGAAGGAACTACTGCTGGCAGATTAAGGATGCACTCGACATATCCCTGATGAATCAGGCGGCAGAACATATCACGGGCACCCATGATTTCAAGTGCTTTCAGGCTGCAGGCGGTGAAGAGAAGGAGACCACGGTAAGGACCGTCCATTCGCTGGAGGTTCTTCAGAGCGGTAATGAGATGGAGCTTCACATAGAAGGAGACGGATTTCTCTATAACATGGTTAGAATTATCACGGGAACTCTGGTACAGGTAGGAATGGGCAGAATGGACCCCGGATATCTAAAGGTAATCGTTGATGGCAGGGACAGAACACTGGCAGGACCTACAGCACCGCCACAGGGGCTGTATCTTGCAGAGGTATTTTTTTAGAGAGGTACAAAGGAATGGATAGACCAAGCTGGGACAGCTATTTTATGCAGATGGCGGAACTTGCCGCATCAAGATCGACCTGCATGAGAAGAAATGTGGGCGCAGTTATTGTGAAGGACAAGCACGTTATTTCCAGTGGTTATAACGGAGCACCGAAGAGGGTTCCGCATTGTGAGGAAAGAGGCGGATGCCTCCGTGAGCAGATGGGCATACCATCCGGGGAAAGGCAGGAGCTTTGCATGGCAGTCCATGCGGAGCAGAATGCAATCGTACAGGCTGCGGCCTTTGGGCTGAGCGTAGAGGGTGCGACCATGTATGTGACCCATCAGCCCTGCATTGTATGTGCAAAGATGATCATCAATGCAGGAATCCGGAGGATTGTAATCAAGGAAGGATATCCTGACGATCTGGCACTGCAGGTCCTGAGAGAAGCGGGCATTGTTCCTGTTAAGCTGGGGGAATAATGGAAATCATAGACACAAGTACCAGCAGCAGACATTTCTACAGGAAACTTGTTGTGATTGCACTGCCCATTGCAGTGCAGTCTTTAATTACAAGTTCCCTTTCCCTGATTGACAATATCATGGTGGGAGCGCTTGGAGAAGCCGAGCTTGCTGCGGTAGGAGCAGCCATACAGGTATATTTCATTCACTGGATGTTTCTGTTTGGCTTTAATTCCGGAACGGCCACATTCATGGCGCAGTTCTGGGGAATACGAGACACAAAGAGCATTCGAAAGACCATAGGCTTTGGAATAAAGGTGAGTATTGCAGGAGGCATTCTGTTCTTTGCTGCAGCAAATCTGTTTGCAGAGCAGATCATGCACTTGTTCTCCATGGATGAGAAGGTGATTGCGATGGGAGCAGAGTATCTTCGGATCGGCTCGCCATGCTTCCTGTTCATGGGAATTACCCAGCCGTTTGTCGTAGCCCTCAAGGCGACGCAGCAGACACAGCTTCCGCTGTTCATCTCTGTTGCATCATTTGCAACAAATACATGCCTGAACTATATCCTCATCTTTGGCGCATTCGGGGCGCCAAGGCTTGAGACGGCAGGCGCGGCCGTTGCAACGGTCATTGCAAGATTCCTGGAGATGAGTCTGATTCTTTATGTTGTATTCGGAAGAAAGAACAGGATTGCAGGAAAGCTTTCCGATTTCAGACGAGCCGGCAGGGAATTCTGGAAGAGAATTGTAAAGAATGCAATACCGACGACACTCAATGAAATGCTGTGGGGCGGAGGACATGCCGCCTACATGGCAGCAATCGGACACATATCGGTAACTGCCTATGCGGCAGCCCAGGCATCCAATACCATAGAGAACATGTTCATTCTGGCGGGCTTTTCCATAGGAGATGCGGCGCTGATTCTCCTTGGGGAAAAACTTGGAGCAGGTGAGATTGAAGAGGCAATCCCTCTTGCAAAGCGGCTGATGAAGGTAGCCATAGCCGTGGGAATTGTAAGCGGCATACTGCTCATACTGTTTTCAAAGCTGATCCTGGGTCTCTTTGATTTCACACCTGAAGGAGAAACCTATGCGTTCCGGATACTGATTATTTATGGAATATTTCTTGTCCCAAATCTGTACAACGGTGTCATTATAACCGGGGTTCTCAGAGGCGGCGGAGATACAAGATTCGCAGCCATGGCGGAGATATCCACCATATGGCTGATTGGGGTTCCCCTTGCCTTCCTTTCGGCAATGGTATGGAAGCTTCCGGTATTTCTTGTGGTACTCTGCGTAAAGGCAGAGGACCTGATAAAATGCGTAATATTAACATACAGGTTCCTTTCAAAGAAATGGGCAAGGAATGTAATAGGAGGAATGAGTGAATAAACAGCTGAAAGCATCAATCTTACTTTGTCTTACAGCCATCATATGGGGTGCAGGCTTCATTGGCCAGAAAATCGGGATGGATACCATCGGTCCGTTCTGGTTTACGGTCACAAGAGCAATGGTTGCATTTCTGGTTGTTGGATTCATTGCCTGGATTGGGGACCGAAAAAAAATCGGCGAATTAAAGGAAATGCCAAGGAATGAATATGCAAAGCAGAAAAGGCTGACCGTAAAGGGCGGAATCTGCTGCGGAACGGTCCTGTTTTTTGCATCCAACATGCAGCAGGTCGGCATCGTTTCTGTGGATGCCGGAAAAGCAGGCTTCATAACGGCTCTGTATATTGTTCTGGTGCCGCTCTTTGGAATCTTTCTCAAGCACAGGACGACCTTCTTTAACTGGCTTGGTGTGGGACTTGGCGTCATCGGCCTTTATCTCCTGTGCGTTTCGGGCAAGATGAGTATCAGCAGAGGAGATATGATTGTTCTGATGGGCGCGGTCTTCTGGGCGCTGCATATTCTGGTGACCGATCACTTTGTTGAGACGGTGAATGCAGTAAAACTATCGGCGATTCAATTCGTTACCTGCGGAATCTGGACACTGATTCCGGCATCCCTGCTGGAAAGCATTTCCTGGGAGATGATTTTTTCTTCTCTTCCGGCCATTCTGTATTGCGGCGTTTTCTCCAGCGGCATTGCTTTTACCCTGCAGGCAGTCGGGCAAAAGGATGCAAAGCCGGCAGTGGCATCCGTCATATTGAGTACAGAGTCCTTGTGGGCCCTGGTTTTCGGTTTTCTGTTCCTTCATGAAATGATGACAGGAAGAGAAATCCTGGGATGCGTCATTTTGTTTGCAGCAGTTCTGATTGCGCAGATTCCAAAGAAGGAGAAAGAAGGAGAATGAAATGAATGGAGGAGCGAGAACACTCCGGACGGCAAGACTGGTCTATCAGGGGGCGGCCTGCCTGATCGGACTTCTGATGATTGTTTCAAGTTTCGGAATCTTTGAAAACACCTATTACAAAAACTGGTTCATATATTTTACAAACTTAAGCAACTATTTCTGTGTGGCAGTCCTGATGGCAGAGTTTACGGAAACCCTCCGGAAAAAGGAAAACAGATACAGCACGGTCATTCCAAGGCTGAAATTCTTTGGCGTCATCATGATTATTCTGACGGCTCTGGTCTTCCATCTGCTTTTGGCGCATGAGGCAGGAAGAGATCCGGCGAAGAACTGCACGCTGTACTGCATCCTTGCACATACGGTGATGCCGCTGCTGTTTGTCGGCGACTGGCTGCTGTTTTATGAGAGAGGACAGGTGAAGTGGCATTATCCGCTCCAGTCCCTTTCGGTTGTGCTTATCTATGTGGGATACGTTCTCGTACGGGGCACCTTCTTCTGGAATGAGGCATCGGGAACTAAGCAGTATCCTTATACGTTCCTGAATCCGGTAAAGATCGGCTGGGATGGCGTACTGACATGGTGCGCAGCTCTGACAGCGGCATTTCTGATCATGGGAATACTGCTGTATGGACTGGACCGGAAGGCGAAGACGTGGAAAAAGCGAAAAGAGTAGCCTTTCAATTCGGCAATAGGAAGTGAGTTTTACAGGCAGCATGCCCGATACCTTTCCGGTACGGACATGCTTTTTTTTCGCACAAAAAAGAGATTGTGAAAAAATGCGCAATTGAGTATGCTAGATGGCAAGAATATGAACAAACTAGTACAAAAAAAGTGCGAGAAAAGTAATAAAAAATGCAAAAATGAACAGAAAACTATGAATATTAATATGGAAGTAGTATAATTATATCTATATTCAAACAATCTAATGTAACACGAGGTGTAGATTTTACATGGCAGGATTAAAAGAATTCAAGAATGAAATCATACGAAATACGCTGCTGACTGCCCTTGTGATACAGATGATTTCCTTGCCTGTGATCGGCATCTGCTTGCCGTTTACATGCGCTCTGGTCTTTGGGACACTGATAACCGTATTCAATTTTATCCTTCTGGTTTCAGCAGGAGAAAAAGTCGTGAATGCAAAGTCGTCAGGCCCAATGGTTGGCAGCTATTTCCTAAGACTGGCCATTTATGGTGCCGGTTTCTTCGCAGCAATAAAGTTCTTTGGATTATATGCAGCAGCAGGATGTGCCGCCGGCTATCTCAGCCTTCATCTGGCGATACTGTTTACGTATCTTATTATTTATGGGCTGTTCAAGAAGAAGAAAAACCCTCTGAACGACTGGACAGAACCAAAAGAATGGAACGATCTCAGCATCTATGATGAAGAGGATGACTGGAATAATTAGTTAAAGGAGGAGTGAATATGGAATTAGGTCCAAAAATATTGACGTATGTGGGTCCCGTTCCTATTACTGAGACGGTTGTCTGGGGTTGGATATTCACAATTCTCATTCTGATATTTGTTTTCTTTGCAACAAGGAAAATGGAGAAAGTACCGAAAGGGCCACAGCTGGTGGCAGAATGGATTGTTGAATTTGTCTACAACATGATAATCGACGTAATGGATGAGATAGGAGAGAAGTTTGCACCATATATGGGTACGCTGCTTCTGTTCCTGGTACCAGGCAGCATGCTCGGACTTCTGGACTGCAGACCATTGGCCGCAGACCTGAATCTGACTGTACCGCTGGCTCTCATTTCATTCGTAATGATTCACTATAATGCAATTAGGGTAAAGACTGCCAGAGGATATATTAAGGAGCTGTCCTCGCCATACGCATTCATGTTACCTATGAACATCATCAGTGACAGTATGTTTCCGGTTACGCTGGCATGCCGACTGTTCGGCAATCTGCTGGCAGGTTTCATTGTAATGTCATTGCTCTATGGAGCACTGGAGGGTCTGTCTGAAATGTGCGGTTCATTCATACCGTTCTTCCAGATTGCAATCCCGCTTCCATTCAATGCTTTCTTTGATATCTTTGAACCGGTATTACAGGGATACATATTTGTTATGCTTACTACGGTCTTCACGGCAAACGGACGAAAAGTTGAAGACTAAAAGAAAAACATGTTTAAGGAGGAAAGAAAATGACAGCGTCAGCTTTTATTATGGGTATGTCAGCACTGGGTGCTGGATTAGCAATGATCGCCATGGCAGGCGTAGGTATCGGTATCGGATACAATGCCGGCAGAACAGTAGAAGGAACAGCAAGACAGCCTGAAGCACAGGGAACACTTTTAAAGCTCATGCTTATCGGTGTTGCGCTTACAGAAACAGCAGGTATCTTTGCACTGATCATTTCGATCATACTTCTGTTCGCAAATCCATTCATATAGGATATGGGAAAATCAATGCTTAACACATGAAAGGAGGAAATGCGATGAATGCAGGTATTATTGAATTAAACTGGTCATTTGCGATGATATTGATCAACGTCATCATACTTTATGTAATCTTAAAGCGTTTCTTCTGGGAAAAGATCAGAAAATACATGCTGGACAGGCAGGCAGCCATACAGGATGCAATAGATAATGCTGAAGCAATCAATCAGAGAGCCAATGAGAAAATGGAGAATTACTCAAAGCGCATTGCAAAGGAAGAAGAAGAAGGCAGAGAAATCATTAGAAATGCCAAGCTCAAGGCAGATGCGCAGGCCAGACAGATTGTAGAAAATGCCCTTAAAGAGGCCAGTGAAATCGTGGCAAAGGCTCAGGCATCCATCGAAGCGGAGAAGGAAAGAGCCGTTGTTGAGATGAAGCAGGAAATTGCACAGATGGCACTTATGGCAGCAGAAAAGATTGTGGGAAAAGAAATCGAATCAACGGGGCATGAAGCAATCGTTGAAGAGGTAATCAATGATGCAAGGAGTACAGGATGGCAGAATTAACCATTGACAGAACATATGGCACTGCCCTTTTGGAAGCAGCGCGAGATCTGGGAAAAAAGAATGCAATTCTTGAAGATTCAAACGGACTGCTGGAACTTCTTGAGAATGAACCTGACCTCAAGACTTTTTTAGAATATCCGTCCATTCCGCAGAAGGAAAAAAAGGAGGTCATGAAGAACCTCTTTGAGGGAAAGGTGGAAGAAGAATTCCTGAACTTTCTCTATGTACTTGTAGATAAAGGACGAACCACACATCTGAAGGACATTCTGAAAACATATGGAAAACTTCTCAATGAAGAGGAAGGGTTTTCCAACGGAACTGTCTATTCAGTCGTTCCTCTCAGCGAGGACAAGATCAGAGAGCTTGAAGAAGAAACTTCAAGACTTCTCAAGATGAAAGTCAAACTGACAAACGAATTGGATTCCAGACTGGTTGGAGGCGTCAAGGTTCTTGCAGAAGGCAAGATGATTGACCTTTCACTCAGAAAGAAATTTGATGACATGGAAAGTCAGATATTGATTCAGGGAGGTAAGTAATGAATCTTAGACCAGAAGAAATCAGTGCAGTCATCAAAGAGCAGATCAAAAATTACAAGAGCCAGATGGAAGTATCGGATTTTGGCACTGTAATTGAGGTCGGCGATGGAATCTCCAGAGTATATGGACTGGAGAACTGCATGGCCGGAGAACTTCTGGAGTTCCCCGGAAATACATTTGGCATGGCTCTGAACCTCGAACCTGATAACGTTGGTGCCGTAATACTTGGCGCCGATAAACATATCAAAGAGGGAGACATTGTTAAACCGACAGGTACGGTAGTAGAGGTTCCTGTTGGAGATAACATGCTCGGCCGTGTTGTAAATGCACTGGGTCAGCCAATTGACGGCAAGGGCCCGATCATAACAAATAAGACAAGACCGATTGAATGCAAGGCTCCTGGAGTTCTGCAGAGAAAAAAGGTTAGCGAACCGCTTCAGACAGGAATCAAGGCAATTGATTCCATGATTCCAATCGGAAGAGGACAAAGAGAGCTGATCATCGGAGACAGACAGACAGGAAAGACTGCCATTGCAATCGATACCATTCTGAACCAGAAAGGTCAGGATGTAATCTGTATTTATGTAGCAATCGGACAGAAGAATTCAACAGTAGCACAGCTGGTACAGACGCTGGAAAACAAGGGAGCAATGGAATATACCATCGTTGTTTCCGCATCCGCATCGGAATCTGCGCCGCTGCAGTACATCTCACCATATGCAGGCGTAGCCATCGGTGAAGCCTTCATGTATGACGGAAAGGACGTCCTGATCATATATGATGACCTTTCCAAGCATGCGGTAGCATATCGAGCAATGTCGCTGCTGCTGAGAAGACCGCCTGGACGTGAAGCATATCCTGGAGATGTATTCTATCTTCATTCCAGACTTCTCGAACGAGCAGCAAAACTGTCAGACGAGCTGGGCGGAGGATCCATCACAGCGCTTCCAATCATTGAAACGCAGGCAGGTGATGTATCCGCATATATTCCAACGAATGTAATTTCCATTACAGATGGACAGATCTATCTGGAAGGAGAACTGTTCTTCTCAGGACAAAGACCGGCGGTTAATGCAGGTATTTCTGTATCCAGAGTAGGCGGCGATGCACAGATCAAGGCAATGAAGAATGTAGCAAAATCTGTAAAGCTTGAATTGGCACAGTACAGAGAGCTTGCAAATTTCTCCCAGTTCGGATCTGATGTTGACCAGAATACAAAGGATAGACTCGACCATGGTAAGCTGCTTCTTGAAATTCTAAAGCAGCCGCAGTACCAGCCGATTCCTGTAGAAAACCAGGTAATGATCATCTATGCTGCAATCAATCATCATCTTAAGGAACTTAAGATTGAAGATGTAAAAGAGTTTGAAAAGGGTCTGTATGAATTCATGGAGATTCAGCATCCGGCTGTAGGAAAGTCCATCAGAGACACCGGAACGCTGAGCGATGAAGCAGAAGAAGAACTGAAGAAAGGCATAGAGACATTCAAGAAGGAATTTTTAGGTTAATCAATGAACAACAGATAAGGAGGTGTGAGAATGGCTGCTGAAAGCATGCAGGACATAAAAAGGCGAATCAGAAGCGTTAGCAGTACGGAACGTATTACCAATGCCATGAAGCTGGTCTCAGCAGGAAAGCTGAGGAAGGCAAAAGCCGTTTTCGAAAAAACCAACGAAAACTCACACTACATCACTCATGCGATAGAAGATCTGTTTACGAACAGTGATGAAATCCCTAAGAAGTATCTGGAAGGCGGCAATGACAGTGATGTTACATGTTATGTCATCATTTCCAGTTCCAAGGGCCTGTGCGGAGGATTTAATGCCAACGTCATCAAGGAGACGGAACAATTGATGAGAGCCCACGGAGGAAGCGATATCATTTTTGCCATAGGATCAAAGGGAAAAGAATACTTCGAAAAAAGAGGACACCAGATCTACAGAGAGTATACCGATCCGCCTGAAGAAATCACATATCTTCAGACAAAGGAGCTGTGTGAGCCGATCCTCGATCTTTATGAGAGAGGAGAAATCGGAAGAGTTGAGCTGGTCTACACATCGTTCATCTCTCCGATGGAACAGAGAGCAGAACATGCAACGCTCCTTCCGTATACAGTAGAAGAAAACCTCGAGGTACAGACATATAAGTTCATTGAATACGAACCTTCCGTGGAAGAAGTATTCAACTACCTGATTCCGAAGTATGTGGAAATGATGATATATGCAGCTGTTGTAGAATCCGCAACATGTGAACATGCAGCAAGAAGAACTGCCATGGAAAATGCTACGGACAATGCAAGAGAAATGCTGGATGGACTGTCCTTATTCTATAACAGAGCAAGGCAGGCCGCCATTACAGATGAAATCATAGAAATTGTTGCCGGTTCTGAGGCACAGAAATAGAGGAGGCAGACATGAATAAGGGAAAAATTCATCAGATTGTAGGCCCCGTAATAGACGTAAAGTTCAAGGATGAAGACATGCCGGAACTGCTCAATGCCATTCACATTGAGTAT
Organism: Anaerovoracaceae bacterium; assembly: GCA_045599945.1. Lineage (GTDB taxonomy): Bacteria > Bacillota > Clostridia > Peptostreptococcales > Anaerovoracaceae > UMGS973. Next base: position 13,169 of record JAZRWY010000055.1, read on the forward strand.
GAAGGAAGAACAATCGTTGCGGAAGTCGCACAGCACATCGGAGACGATGTAGCAAGATGTATTGCGCTTTCATCAACCGACGGTCTTCAGAGAGGCATGGATGTAATAGATACGGGAGAGCCAATCAAAATACCTGTAGGTAAGGAAGTTCTGGGTAGAATGTTCAATGTAATCGGTGAAACCATCGATGAAAAGGGACCAATCGAATCCGATATGATAACTTCCATTCACAGAGCAGCACCTGCCTATGAAGAGCAGGACACTACAGCACAGATCTTTGAGACCGGAATCAAGGTTATCGACCTGATTGCACCATATACAAGAGGTGGTAAGGTTGGTCTGTTCGGCGGTGCCGGCGTAGGCAAGACGGTACTGATTCAGGAGCTGATCAATAATATCGCAAAGGAGCACGGCGGAATTTCCGTATTTACAGGTGTAGGTGAAAGAACAAGAGAAGGAAACGACCTGTACTATGAAATGATAGATTCAGGCGTAATCGATAAGACAGCAATGGTATTCGGCCAGATGAACGAACCGCCTGGAGCAAGAATGAGAGTTGCGCTGACAGGCCTTACGATGGCGGAATATTTCAGAGATCAGGAAAACCAGGATGTACTGCTGTTCATCGATAACATTTTCAGATTTACACAGGCAGGTTCAGAAGTATCTGCTCTGCTTGGACGTATTCCATCTGCTGTAGGATACCAGCCGACGCTGGCTACAGAAATGGGTGCATTGCAGGAAAGAATCACATCGACAAAGAAGGGCTCCATCACGTCTGTACAGGCCGTATATGTACCTGCAGATGACCTGACTGACCCTGCGCCTGCAACAACGTTTGCCCATCTGGATGCGACAACGGTACTTTCGAGATCCATTGCAGAACTGGGTATCTATCCGGCAGTAGATCCTCTTGAATCCACTTCAAGAATCATGGATCCGCTGATTCTGGGAGAAGAACATTACAGTACGGCAAGAAGAGTTCAGGAAGTGCTTCAGAGATACAACGAACTTCAGGATATCATTGCAATCCTTGGCATGGACGAATTATCTGACGAGGATAAGCTCACAGTAAACAGAGCAAGAAAAATCCAGAGATTCCTGGGACAGCCGTTCAGCGTAGCTTCACAGTTTACAGGAATGGATGGAAAATATGTTCCAATCAAGGAGACAATCCGAAGCTTTAAGGAGATTCTGGAAGGCA
>JAZRWY010000056.1:0-4268 GCA_045599945.1 Anaerovoracaceae bacterium
CCGTCGAATCAATAAAGAAATCCTCGCAAGGCGAGGACTTCTCAGTTGTCTAGATTATTATTTAAGTTGAACCGCGGAGTGCCGAACGGCACGCTCCGTGGTGTGAGAGGGACTATGGAAAAGTAGTCCCTACTCGATTGCTGTTATTAAACTCAAGTGAATGTATTAAACTAAACCCTGAGCCATCATAGCTTCTGCTACCTTTTCGAAACCTGCAATGTTAGCACCTGCTACAAGAGCGTTCTTGTCGCCATAGTACTTTTCGCCAGCTTCTGAGCAAGCCTTGTAGATGTTCTTCATGATCTGGTGTAACTGTGCATATACGTCTTCGTGCTGGAATACAGTGTGACCTGAATTCTGGCCCATTTCGATACATGATGTAGCTACGCCACCAGCGTTAGCTGCCTTAGCAGGACCAACTGCGATGAGCTTTTCCTGAAGGAATGTAAGAGCATCGTTAGTTGTAGGCATGTTAGCTCCTTCACAGTAGAACTTGCAGCCGCCGTCTACGATTTGCTGAGCGTGTTCCATGTGAACGTCGTTCTGCATTGCGCATGGGATGAATAAGTCAACCTTGATGCCTTCATCCTGCTGTACGCCCCAAGGCTTCTTGCCAGCATAGAACTTAGCGTTAGGGAATTTTTCTGCGTATGGAGCGCAGATGTTCTTTCCGGATCCTCTAAGCTCAAGAAGATAAGCAACCTTTTCGTCTGTGCTGATGCCATCAGGGTCATAGATGTATCCATCCGGACCTGAGATAGTAACAAGCTTAGCGCCTAACTGCTGAAGTTTCCAAGCTGTTCCCCATGATACGTTACCAAATCCTGAGATACCAACAACCTTATCCTTCATTTCTTCGCCGTTAGCCTTCAGCATTTCTTCTGCGTACCATACGATACCGAAGCCTGTAGCTTCTGTTCTTCCTAAGCATCCGCCATAAGGGATACCCTTACCTGTAAGAACGCCTCCGTCGAATCTGTCAACGATTCTCTTGTACTGACCGAATAAGTATCCGATTTCTCTTCCGCCTACACCAAGGTCTCCTGCAGGAACGTCTGTATCAGGACCGATGTGTCTGTATAATTCTGTCATGAATGCCTGGCAGAATCTCATAACTTCTGCATCTGACTTGCCGTTAGGGTCAAAGTCTGAACCGCCCTTACCGCCACCGATAGGAAGTCCTGTTAATGAATTCTTGAAGATCTGTTCAAATCCTAAGAACTTGATGATTCCAGGGTATACGTTTGGAGCAAATCTTAAACCGCCTTTGTAAGGTCCGATTGCTGAATTGAACTGATATCTGTAGCCCTTGTTAACCTGTACTTTACCTTCGTCATCAACCCATACTACTCTGAAAGTGATTCCTCTTTCAGGTTCAGTTAATCTTTCAAGTAAAGCAGTTGCTTCGTATTCAGGGTGCTTTTCAACTACTGGTGCTAATGAAAGTAAAACTTCTTCTACAGTCTGATGAAATTCTACTTCGCCAGGGTTCTTAGCTTTGCAAAGCTCGATAACTCTTTCAACATAGTTTGACATTTTGTTTTCTCCTTTGAAAAAAATTTATATTTAGTTACAAAAAACTTTCTAACCACTTCAAATATATCACTTTGACAATATTCAGTCAATATGTACTTTGGTTAAAAAACATTTAAGGGATGTTTAGTCATATTTGTAGAAACCTTCTCCGGTCTTCTTTCCGAGTTTGCCTGCACGAACCATCTTTTTAAGGTATGGATGAGGCTGGAACTTTGTGGCATTGAGCTCTTCTGCAAGCACTTCCATGATAACCAGACAGATGTCCAGTCCGATGATGTCTGCAAGCTGAAGAGGGCCAACCGGGTGGTTTGCACCGAATCTCATGGCAGCATCGATGTCTTCTACGGAGGCAACGCCTTCCGCATAGATTGCAACAGCTTCATTGATCATTGGAATCAGGATTCTGTTTACAACAAAACCAGCAGCTTCTTCCACTTCCACAGGCTCCTTGCCGAGCTCCTTTGCTACATTCTTAACAAACTCAACCATTTCAGGAGTAGTATTCAGTCCTGCGATTACTTCTACAAGTTTCATGACTGGAGCAGGGTTGAAGAAGTGCATGCCGATGACCGGTCTGTCAAGGCCCTTTCCGATTTCGGTAATGGATAAGGATGATGTGTTTGTTGCAAATATGCAGTCCTTTCCTACGATTTCCTGGAGCTCTTTAAATGTAGTATTCTTGATTTCCATGTTTTCAAGAGCTGCTTCAACGATTAACTCGCACTCTGTGCAGATTTCCTTTGTTCCTGTTGTAATCTTGTTTAAGATTGCATCCGCAGCTTCCTGCTGCATCTTGCCTTTTGCCACTCTGCCGTAGAGATTCTTTTCAATCTTCGCTTTTCCGTTTGCAGCGAATTCATTATTGATGTCACAAAGAAATACTTCATAGCCTTCTGTCTGTGCAAAAGCCTGAGCGATTCCTGAGCCCATTGTTCCGGCTCCGATAATACCAACCTTCATTTTTTCCACCTTATTTATTCAGAAATTCATCGAGTTTTTCTTTCTTTAAGAATGCCTTCATGGCCTCGGTCTGATCATACGTTTCGAAGCAGTTGCTGAAAAGGTCTGCTTCAACCTGGTATGCCTGATCCATGTCCAGAGAGATGCCTCTGTTGGCGGCTTCCTTGCATGCTCTTACAGCGATTGGTGCATTGGCAGCAATTCCGGCTGCCATTTTTTCTGCCTGCGGCATCAGCTCGTCCGGAGAGTAGATTGCATTTACAAGTCCGATTCTCAGAGCTTCGTCCGATTTGATGTTCTTTGCTGTGAACATGAGCTGCTTTGCCATGGAGATGCCTACGGTTCTTGCCATTCTCTGGGTGCCCCCGAAGCCCGGTGTGATTCCAAGGCCGGTTTCCGGCTGACCGAATACTGCATTGTCTGAACAGATCCGGATGTCACAGCTCAGTGACAGCTCGCATCCGCCGCCAAGGCAGTAGCCGTTGATTGCAGCGATTACAGGAATCGGGAATGTTTCAATCTTTCTAAAGATTCTGTTTCCGAAAATTCCATATTCCTTTGCTTCCTTGATCTTCATTGTACTCATCTCTTCGATATCCGCACCTGCTGCAAAGGCTTTTTTACCGGCACCTGTGATGATGAGGCAGCGGATTTCGTCCAGATCCACCCTGTCAATGGTTTCCTCCAGCTCCCTGAGAAGAGGGATGCTTAAGGCATTCAATGCTTTTTCGCGGCTCAGGGTAATGGTTCCCACTCTGCCGTTTACTTCATATTTTATATATTCCATGCTATGCTCCCGATATTAGTCTCTTTCTACTACAGCTACACATCCCTGTCCGCCGCCGATGCAAAGAGTTGCAAGACCTTTCTTTGCATCTCTCTTCTGCATTTCGTGGAGAAGTGTAACAAGAATACGGCATCCGGATGCTCCGATTGGATGGCCAAGTGCAATGGCGCCGCCGTTTACATTTGTGATTTCCGGCTTAAAGCCCAGTTCTCTTGTAACAACTACGGACTGTGCTGCGAATGCTTCGTTGCATTCAATGAGGTCAAGTTCATCTACAGTCATGTTAAGCTTCTTCAGAACTTTCTTTACGCCTACGATAGGAGCAACGCCCATGATGGATGGATCAACGCCGCCGATGGCGCCCCCAAGCCATGTTGCCATTGGTGTAACGCCGAGCTCCTTCGCCTTTTCTTCACTCATTACAACGACTGCTGCTGCACCGTCATTGATTCCTGATGCGTTACCTGCAGTTACGGTTCCATCTTTCTTGAATGCAGGCTTCAGTTTAGAAATCTTCTCCATGGTCATGTCATATCTGATGAATTCGTCCTGATCGAAAATGATAGGGTCGCCCTTTCTCTGAGGAACGGATACAGGAACGATTTCATCCTTGAATCTTCCGGATTCCTGAGCGGCCTGCGCTCTGTTCTGTGATCTTACTGAGAATTCGTCCTGTTCCTGTCTTGTTGCGCCGAACTGTTCAGAAACGTTTTCTGCAGTGATTCCCATGTGATAGTGGTAGAATGCATCGGTCAGTCCATCGTTTACCATGGTGTCGATGAGCTCTCCGTTGTTCATTCTATATCCGAAACGTCCGTTCTGGATGGCATATGGCCCCATGGACATGTTTTCGCATCCGCCGGCAACAACGATATCTGCATCTCCTGCAATGATCATCCTTGCAGCAGTATTTACGGCTTCAAGGCCTGAGCCGCATACGATGTTTAATGTTACTGCAGGACATTCCACCGGAAGACCGGCCTGG
>JAZRWY010000057.1:0-2227 GCA_045599945.1 Anaerovoracaceae bacterium
GATTTCAGCATTCTGTTCATGACTGCAAATCCAACGCCGTCCGAATCATTTACTGCACCCGCCAGAATCAGATCAACATTTTTGCCATCTGCCTCACGAAGTCTCGCAAAGAGGTCATGGGCTGCTTGTTCCGGTTCGCTGTCGCCAAAGAAAAACACGGCAACGGTCTTTCCTTCTTTTTCCGCCTGCTGTTTCATGGCTTCCAGCTTCGCTCTGACTGCTTCATTTTCTCCGGACACGATATGCATCTCCGCCTCCGGAGCATAATGCCTGTATTTCATGCCGGGAGCCTTTGGCTGAAATCCTTCCTCCATGGCGGATTTTCCAAGCACTGCAGGGTCGATTGCTGTTTCCTTCCCTGTCACGGCAGAAATCTCTTCCGCTGTGATGATCCCAGGTCTTAGAATCATCGGAACGTCTCCCGTCATATCCAGTACCGTAGACTCGATTCCCACCTGGCAGTCCGGTCCAAGAAGAATCACGTCAATTCTTCCATCCATATCCTGCACCACATGCTCCGCCTTTGTCGGAGACGGCTTCCCGGACAGATTTGCACTGGGCGCTGCAATGGGGCATCCGGCCGCCCGGATGAAATCTCTTGCAATCCGTTCGGATGGCATCCGGATTCCAATAGTATCCAGTCCTCCCGTCGTCGCATCGGGGATGATGTCCTTCTTGGGAACAACCATGGTCAGAGGTCCCGGCCAGAAAGCATCCATGAGTTTATGCATGACCTCTGTCACCTGCGGCGTCAGCATGGAAAGCGCATCCTGCTCTGCAATATGGACAATCATCGGATTATCGCTCGGTCTTCCCTTTGCCGCATAGACAGCCTGCACTGCATCTTCATTCAGCGCATCTGCGCCAAGTCCATATACCGTTTCCGTCGGAAATGCAACCAGTCTTCCTTCTGCTGCAGCCGCTCCGGCTTTCTGAATATTCTCTTCTGTCGGTTCGAGAATCATCGTCTTCATTAGAATTCCTGCATCTTCTTTGCCTGATCATCTGCAATGAGTGCATCTACCACTTCATCAATGTCTCCATCCAGAAAACTGTCCAGTTTGTAGATGGTAAGACCGATGCGATGATCGGATACTCTTCCCTGCGGGAAGTTATATGTACGGATTCTTTCTGATCTGTCTCCGGAGCCAACCTGGCTCTTACGAGCATCAGAAATCTCCTTATTCTGCTCTGCCTGCATCATGTCATAAAGCCTGGACCGCAATACCTTGAATGCCTTATCCTTATTCTTGTGCTGGTCTTTTTCATCCTGGCATGTAACAACAAGGCCGGTAGGCATATGTGTCAGTCGAACGGCAGAGTCCGTTGTATTTACACACTGACCGCCATTTCCGGATGCTCTATATACATCAACTCTTACATCATTAGGGTTGATCTCAACTTCTACATCATCCACTTCAGGAAGTACTGCTATTGTTGCAGCTGAAGTATGTACTCTGCCCTGTGATTCCGTTTCCGGAACGCGCTGCACTCTGTGTGCACCGGATTCAAACTTGAGTCTGGAATATGCGCCTTTACCTTTTACCAGCATGGTGCATTCCTTGACTCCGCCGATGGTTGTATCGTTCATGTCCATGATTTCCGTCTTCCAGCCGCGTCTTTCTGCATATCTGATGTACATCCTCAAAAGATCGGCACCAAAAAGTGCAGCTTCATCGCCGCCGGTTCCTGCCCTTACTTCCAGAATAACGTTCCTTTCATCGTTTGGATCCTTTGGAAGCATCAGGATTTTCAGTTCCTCTTCAATTGCTGCAATCTTTTCCTTAGATTCACCGATTTCCATGGCAGCCATTTCTCTCATGTCCGGATCGTCATCCTCCAGCATAAGTTCCGCTTCTTCCAGGTTGTTTTTTACCCCCTGATACTCCTTATATTTCTTTACCAGAGGCTCCATTTCACCCATTTCCTTCACAAGCTTCTGCCAGACCGGCTGATTGCCTATGATTTCAGGATCCGAAACCTTCATGGATAATTCTTCATATTTTTCAATTACAAATTCTAATTTGTCAAACATTATACACCTCAAAAATTATGATTTATCAACTAATTATTATACCATAAAGGCATCGTGAATTCCAATTTTTCCATAAAAAAACCGGAATATGACTTCCGGTAATTTTTATTAATCCATGTTGTACTTCTGCTTGAACTTTTCTACACGGCCGCCTCTGTTTACGAACTTCTGCTGGCCAGTGAAGAATGGATG
>JAZRWY010000058.1:0-32045 GCA_045599945.1 Anaerovoracaceae bacterium
AGGCAAGGGTCAGTTCGCAGGAACTGAAATCATGGGCAAAACTGTAGGCATCATCGGCCTTGGCGCCATCGGAGCAAAGATTGCAAATGCCGCAGAAGCATTAGGCATGACAGTTGTCGGCTATGAAGCATTCAAGCCGCATCCATGTCTTACTGCAGACGTGAAGCTTTATAACAGTGTAGACGAAATGGTTCCTGAATGCGATTTCATCTCCATCCATGTACCATCACTTCCAGCAACCAAGGGAATGGTAAACAGCGACCTGATTGCTAAAATGAAGGACGGAGTAATCTTCATGAACTATGCAAGACCTGACTTGATTGTTATAGATGATGTAATTGCAGCACTGGAATCCGGCAAGATGAGAAAATATATGACAGACCTTCTTGAGCCTGAATATATCGGCAAGACCGGTATTGTTGCAACACCACATCTTGGAGCATCCTCAGCAGAGGCAGAAGAAAACTGTGCAATCATGGCAACCGATCAGTTAATGGATTATCTGGAAAACGGCAACATTGTGAATTCCGTAAACTTCCCGAGAGTAACCCTGGAAGGAAAAGACGGCTGCGTAAAGCATTGCGTACTGTTTAAGAATGACAAGCCAATCGAAGAAGTAAAAGCAAAAGTCGAAGAAACATACGGCGACGACCTTGTGGATTTCGCTGGCGGAAAGAAAGGCGACAATGGCTACTTCATCGCTCTTGTAAAAGAAGGAACCGACAAGAAGTTCGAATGTGACTGTGTACTTGGTTTCAGAGCACTGTAATTTTAGACAAAAAGAGATTCCTCAGCATCCGCTGAGGAGTTTTTTTATCCCTATTACATGACCGTCCCTGCCATTTCATAGATATCGTATGCTACAAGTCCTATCGCAAGCAGAGCAACCAGAATGCCCTGCCAGCTTCTCCTGAATATTCCAAAGATCAGAGCGCCAAGGCCAAACAATCCGCCGCATATTTCTGCATAATATGCCATTTCCGCAAACACATTCTGAAAACCGATGGAGTAAAGAACAATGCTTCCCGGAGAAATCATCTGGTACTTCACATTCCATAAAACAGCAAGAAGTGATACCGCAAAAGATGCGCCAAACCAGACCCCGAGGCATCCGATGACCGCTCCGGCCATGCATCCTGCCGTATTAAACACAATGTCATCTATGTCTGCCATTCTCCCTGCATAAAGATACTGCATTGTTTCAATGCATCCGGAGAACAGAAAACCTGTGATGGAAGTACGGATAAAGCTCCATCCGCTTCTGAATACCGTAGCCGGAAGCAGCACTCCAAGCGGAACAAACATGACAAAGTTCAGAACCATCAGTTTCGGACTCTCATTGGTCATGAACTGCGTATTAAAGGTTCCGGTGTTTCCCCCATGGGAATCCCAGGTTCCGCCCAGAATTCCTGTAATGTACAAAACCGCAATGACATAGATCAGAAGTGTCGCCTCTCCAAGATACCAGTAATGGTCTTTTAAGCGGTCCTTCTGATTCGCAATCAGCATGATTACAATAAATATTACATATATGATCAGTCCAAGCAAGACCGGCCTTGCCGTAAGACCGACTCCCTGCATCAGATATTCCAATTCTGTCACCTCATTTGCGTTTTTTCATAGTGTATCATTCCTCGCAGAAAAGTAAAGTTCTTTCAGCAAAACTCCATATATCCTTCATTTTTCTCACAAAAGATTAACCGGCACCACGCAAAACGGCGCGGTTTTCATGCAGCTATAGATGGATTCCATCCGCCAATGCATCTTTATCCAGAAGATCCATTTTCCCTGCCTGCTGCACCAGTGCCAGTTCTGCAAAGACCTGACAGAATGCAGTGCATGGCGCATCGAAAAGCACATCGACTGCAAGCATGACATTGATGGCTTCTGCAGGAATACCCAGCTGCGAAAGCAGCATCGGATAGAAAATGAAAACGCCGCCCGGAATGGCAGGCACGGCAATCGACAGAACAATTGCCATGATTACAGTCATCACAAACCACTGAACCGATACTCCTACATCATAAAAGTCTGCAAAGAAATATGAAAGTACAATCAGACGGATGGCACATGCAGGCTTGAAAACCGATGTTCCAATCGGAATCCCAAAAAGCATCATCTGCTGATTGACCCCCAGTCTGCTTGTGGCATTGAAGATTTCCGGAATGCTCGCACAACAGGAATTCGTTCCCAGTGCGATAACAAACGTTGCCCATGTCTTTCGCATGGTCATGCGAATGGAGACCTTGTTCTTCAGGCAGATCTGGAAAAACAGGAACATAAGGAAAAACAACTGTACCGCTGTGACCAGAACCCATGTTTTCCCCAGAGGAATCACCTTTGATGCGTCCCCCGCCCATATGCTCTTCACAACAATTGCAAATACAAAAAACGGCAGAATTCTTGTCATCCATTCGGAAACGAGCAGCAGAATTCCATTCAGTTCTTCAAACATTCCATGTATTCCTGACGCCTTTGGTTCAAGTTTCAGAATTGCAATTCCAAATACCACTCCCATGATGATCAGCTGCATGGCATTGCAGTCAATGAACGGAGTCAGTAGATTCGTTGGCAGAAAACCGAGAATCATGTCCAGAAAATCACCATAAGCAATCTTTACCGTTCCTGCTCCATAGGTAAAATGATAGAACGGATAGCCAATAGCAGCTGCTGCCAGAGAAATCACCGAAAGAGAAAGCATGAAGTGCCCCACCATCTTCTTTCCGATCTGACCAAAGGATGATGCATCCCCTATTCCGCAGATTCCAAGCATGACAGAAAGGAAAATGAGCGGAATGCCGCAGAAACTGATGACATTGATGTACGTGCTGCAGACCGGCGCAAGAACGTTTTCCGCGATTCCGGTCTTAATGCCCGATGGAATGGCCATTCCTGCAACCCCTGCAGCAGCAGCCAGCAGGAAAGCTGCCAGAAGCAGAAGAAGCGGATTCAGTCTTTTCCTAAGAAGTTTAAATGTTACCGCATTGGAATTTCTGGAATAGCTGTATAGCGGTGTGGCCTGAAGGCCAGAAAGAAGCTTTCTGCTCCATTCCCCATATGTTTCATCTTCTGTCTTCAGCGGGTCAAAGGGCTCTCCTTCCAGTATCAGCTGAATGGTCGGCTGTCCAAAATATGAAAAACAGGAGATGGATACTTGTTTTTCATCTCCGAAATGTTCCTGCCATTTCAGAAGAATCTCTTCCACCGAAAGCCGCAGACGTAAGATTTCTCTTTTTTCTGTTTTCAGTTCGATGAGAAATTCCGTCATTACTTCTGCACACCTGTCAATTTCAGATGGCGAAAGATAGAATTTCGTTCCTTTTCCTTTTAATTTCATTCTTCTTTGTTCCTAGCCCTTTCCCGGATTTCCTCTTCCATGATTTTTCTGCAGGAAGAGCATATGAAATCTGCTGTAATAAGGTCTGTTTCACCCCAGAGAGGTTTCTCTTCCCTGCGATACTCTTCCTGCCTGTAACCCAGTATTTTTCCGCATCTGGGACAGACAATCTGTTTGCTTGTCTGAAACATTCTCTTTCCTCATATAAATCAGGGAGCGGAAACCGCTCCCTGGAGATTATCATTGCTAAATTAAATCGGATATACCATGTTTTCTTCATCGAGAAGATTGTTGTCGATTTCATACATTTTCTCTTCTCTCTTTCTGAAAAATACATCTGCAGGCTGCGGGAACATTGCCTTTGTCAGGACGTCTTCATCCTGAACCATGTATCTTGCAGCTTCCTTCTTGTATTTTTCAAGTTCCGGTTCAATCAGATCTGCAGGTCTGCATGTTACCTGCTCCTCGTCACCTAAGATTTTCTTTACGATTTCTTCCTTGATTGGAACTGTCGTTCTGCCATACATGCCCTTTACAAGATCCTTCGCTTCCTTTGGAACCATCTTGTATCTTTCACCCATAACAACGTTCAGTACAGCCTGTGTACCAACAATCTGAGAAGATGGTGTTACAAGAGGTGGGAATCCGAAGTCTTCTCTTACTCTTGGAACTTCCTGCAATACTTCATCAAACTTATCCAGAGCATTTGCCTGTTTCAGCTGATTCACCAGATTGGAAAGCATTCCGCCGGGAACCTGATATTTTAACGTTCTGATGTCTACACCCATAACCTTTGGATCCAGCAGTCCGCTTGCGAGATATTTTTCTCTGATTGGCTTAAAGTAGTCGGATGCCTCATTGAGCAGGTCTTCATTCATTCCGAAATCCCATTCCGTTCCCTTGAATGCTGCAACAATCGGTTCTGTAGGAGGCTGAGATGTTCCTTCAGCAAATGGAGATAATGCAGTATCGATGATATCCACACCCGCTTCAATTGCCTTCATGTATGTCAATGAACCCAGTCCGCTTGTGGCATGTGTATGGAGTTCAAGAGGAATGGAAATCTCCTTCTTGATATCCTGTACCAGCTTATATGTGTTATATGGGTCCAGCAGTCCTGCCATGTCCTTGATGCATACAGAATCTGCTCCCATCTGTTCAACTTCCTTTGCCAGATTTACAAATACTTCATTGGTATGAATCGGGCTGATGGTATAGGACATGCATCCCTGTGCATGTGCCCCTGCCTTTTTGCATGCCTGAACAGCTCTTTCAATGTTTCTTGTATCATTTAATGCATCGAAGATTCTGATTACATCAATACCATTGGATACTGCCTTATCTACAAATTCATCTACCACATCATCGGCATAATGCTTGTATCCCAGAAGGTTCTGGCCTCTCAGAAGCATCTGAAGCTTTGTATTCTTTACAATCTTACGCATCTTTCTTAATCTGTCCCATGGATCTTCATCCAGAAATCTGATGCATGCATCGTAAGTTGCTCCGCCCCACATTTCAAGTGCGTTATATCCAATATTATCTAATGTTTCCAGAATCGGAAGCATTTCTTCTGTCGTCATTCTAGTTGCAATCAGTGACTGATGCCCATCTCTTAAGACCGTTTCTGTAATTCCTACTTTTGCCATTCTTTCAATCCCTTCCGCGATTTTCATCGCTATATTACTATATCCACTTCAATAATTATATACAAGTTTTTTGTGAATTCCAACAGTATTTTGCCTACTTTTTGAATAATTCTTCGCATAAGGGAAGTTTCTCCGGCAGACTTTCCTCAAAAATAACAGTTCCTTCCTTCTGAGAATCGTTCAGCCATCCTTTTTCTTCCAGTTTCCGCTTCAGCTGCCGGGCAGTCCCTGCGCTGCCGTCCAGTATTCTTACATTATGTCCCAGATAATCCTGCACCACATGACCAATGAACGGATAATGGGTACAGCCCATGACAACAGCATCCACGCCGGTATCGCGGAATTCAAACAGAAGATCCTCCACATATTTGCGGATGGCATATCCGTCAATGTCACCGGTTTCAATCAGATCCGCAAGGCCGGGACATGCAATCGGAATGATTTCTCCCCGGTCCTCGTATTCTTTCAGGAGTTTTCTGAACTTCACTTCACGGATTGTGGTCGGTGTTCCCATGACAATAACCTTTGGATGCTCTCCGCTCTCGATGGCAGGCTTTAATGCCGGTTCAATTCCTATGACCGGAATATCTTCATAGGTTTCCCTAAGCTTTTGGATTGCTGCGCTGGTTGCTGTATTGCAGGCTACAACAATGGCCTTGACTCCCTTGGCATAAAGATGTGCTGCCCGGTCCATGGCAATCTCCCGGATGGTTTCCACCGGCTTTGTGCCATATGGCGCATTGATGGAGTCTCCAAAGAAAACCAGGTCTTCGGCCGGAAGAAGCTTCCGTATTTCCCGCAGAACCGTAATTCCGCCTAGTCCCGAATCAAATACTCCGATTGGAAGGTTTTTCTTATCCATATTTTTTACCTCTTTCCAACTATATATTATACTCCTTCATCTTTTCCCGCTCAATATTTTGTGGTATATTTTACGTATGAAAACAAAGGGAACACTGCTTTTACTCACCTCGGCAATCATCTGGGGATTTGCACTGGTTGCACAGAAAACTTCACTGGAATATATTGGAACCCTCACATACACAGCAATCCGCTGTACCATGGGAGGGCTTCTTCTGTTGCTCCTGATCCCCCGCATTCTGGGAGAGCCTCTTCATTTTTCCAGATATGAAATGAAAAGCGGAGCCATCTGCGGCTCCGTTCTGGCTTTTGCCATCGTAATTCAGCAATATGGTCTGGCATATGTTCCCATCGGCAAAGCAGCATTCATTACTGCTCTTTACATTCTGATCACGCCGCTCCTCGGTCTCATGTTTCATAAGCCATGCAGAAAAAATGTATGGATTGCAGTCTTTATCGCCCTTGCCGGCATGTATATGCTCAGTCTCTGGAACGGCGTAGAAGCTCTGACACGAGGAGATCTTCTGCTGTTTTCCTCTGCATTTCTTTATGCAATACAGGTGCGTTCCGTTGCGCATTATGTTCAGGATACCGACCCTCTCAAACTGACCTGCATCATGCTTCTGACTGTCAGCATCATCTGTACGGCAGGCGCTCTGCTGTTCGACCGGGACATCACCACAATTCCGCGGATCATGGACTGCTGGCTTCCAATCGTCTATGGAGGCGTGCTTTCTGCCTGCGCGGCATATTCATGCCAGAGCATCGCACAGAAATACATTGATGCCAATGTATCCGCATTGATTTTATCTACAGAAACTGTATTCTCACTCATTGCCGGTTTCCTTTTCTTCCATGAGATTCTGGCTGCGAATGAATACATTGGATGCGCTCTGATGGCATCTGCCATCATCATTGCGCAGCTTCCGGCGAGCAAACAGAATTAACGGCTTTTGTATGCTGCAAGCCCTTTTGCCAAAAGCCTTATGGCTCTTCTCAGCCAGTCACAGTCCAGTACGTAAGCGATTCTCATGCTGTCCCTGCCCAGGCCCTTTCCGGAATAAAAGCCGCTTCCCGGTGCAAACATCACCGTTTCACCATGGTCTTCGAATTCTGTCAGCATGAACATCAGGAAGTCTTCCACATCATCGATGGGAAGTTTTACCATCATATAAAATGCGCCGCCCGGCTTTTTGCATGCTGCACCCGGTATTTTCAGCATTTCTTCGTATGCTGCATCTCTTCTTTTTTCATATTCTTCCCTTATTTCATCAAAGTAGGAGCTGTCCATTCCATAGAGTGCAGCAGCGCCAACCTGATCGACGGTGGAAACGCAGAGTCTTCCCTGTGCAATCTTCATCATTGCCTCCTGCAGTTCCCGGTTTTTTGTAACTGCACAGCCGATTCTGGCGCCGCATGCCGAAAATCTCTTTGAGATTGAATCGACGATGACCAGATTGTTTTCCAGTTCTGTCATTTCTCCAAAAGAATGAATCTCTTGTCCATCAAAAACCAGTTCCCGGTAGACTTCATCTGCAACCAGATAAAGGTCATGCTCCAGAACAAATTCTTGAATGACATGCATTTCCTCTTCTTTCAGCAGAAGGCCCGTAGGATTTCCCGGATTTGAAATGCAAAGTGCCTGGGTCTTTTCTGTCAGAGCTTCTTCCAGTTTTTCTCTCACTGCATAAGCATAGCCCTCTTCCGGCACTGTCGTTACAGGGACCGTTACTCCGCCGCTATTCAGCACAAATGATTGATAGTTTGTATAAAACGGTTCCGGAAGGATAATCTCATCTCCCGGATCCAATATGGATGAAAAAACCATGCTCAATGCTTCCGAGCCGCCTGCCGTCACCATGATATCCCCGGCATCATACTTCATGCCCTGGGAGCGGTAATATCTGCTGATTGCATCCTTCAGCTTAGAAAGGCCTCCGGATTCCGCATAGGAAATGACTTTTGAATCATATTTTCTTATGGCTTCCATGAAGCATGGCGGTGTTTCAATGTCCGGCTGGCCAATGTTCAGCCGATAGACCTTGAGGCCTCTCTTTTCTGCTGCAGAAGCATATTCATTGAACCTCCGGATTGGAGACAGTTCCATTTGCTGATTTTTTCTTGAAATTTTCATTTCTTGCACCTCTCTTTCCAGTAAAACATACATTTTCTGTTGATTTTTGTGAAGCAAGAGTTTATAGTAAAATTATTAGTAATACTTATACATGCGAGAGGTGCATGATGGATGACAGAAAAATAGAAACGCTACTGACCACAATACGAAAAGGCAGCTTCAGCAAAGCTGCTGAAGAATTGAACTGCACACAGTCGGCAGTCACACAGTCCATGAATGCCATTGAAGCCGAACTGGGATTTAAGGTTCTGGAACGAAATCATAATGGAATTAAACTGACGCAGAAGGGAGAAGAGATTCTTCCATATATCATCGACGTGGAAACCGCACTGAAAAATCTTGCGGGAGAATCCGAAGGCATTGCCGCCGGCAAGAAAAGACCAATCAAGATTGGTGCCTTTGCAAGCATCGCAAATACATGGCTTCCTGAAATGATCAAGAAATACCAGTCGGATCATCCGGATGTGAATTTCCAGATTTCCATTGGAACAAACGACCTGATTAAATGGATGCTGGAAGGTGAAATAGACATGGCGCTGGCCGAAGAATATGTTGTAAAGGCATTTCGCTGGCATCCCCTGTATACAGAGGATTATTATGCTGTTGTCCCGGAAGCCATGGCTGTTCAGGGCCGCACATCCATTACACAGGATGAACTGCTGGAAAACAATCTTCTGATGGGTACTACCATCACGCTAGGCGAAAAACTGAAAAAGCCTGCAAAAAATCAGACTATCATACGCAACGATGACGATAACATTCTTGTAAACATGGTTTCACAGGGCATGGGCGTTACCATCATCCCGCAGCTCAGTCTAAAGAGCATGCGCCACATTCCGGACAACGTAGCCATCCTTGAAATAGATCCTGCTCCGACCAGAACGCTCGGAATAGGGATTGTCAACAATCCGGCACGCTCTGTATCCGAGTTTGCTGCATTTCTGAGAGATAATGTAAAAGAATAAGAAACACTGCCGGCGAGCCGGCAGTGTATTTTTTATGAAAGCAAATGTTCCGGAACAGACCAGTTTTCCGGTTCATGATATGTCATCTTTTTCATTTTCGGTGCTCCAAGCGTCACTAGTATCGCCAGAATGGAAAACGGAAACCCTGCAACAGGTGCGCCGGCTGCCGCCAGAAGCGGTTTCAAAGCAAGCGCCGCCGGGACGCACAGCATGGACAGAAAAGCAGCGAGAGCAAAACTTCGCATGCTGGTTCTGTATGCTCTTCCAAAGAATACCAGTCCTATTAGAACAGCATTATATCCATATAGGCCAAGCAGAATGTCATGATGCCCGATTCCAAGCATTATGGCAAGACCTGTCGCCATGGTCACAGTCAAAGCCGCCATGGCCGTATCGATGCGGGACGCACAGCAGATTGCCAGCAGAACAGCACCTCCTGCCCATGGAACACCCTCCAGCCAGATGATCTGTGCCAGACCATTCATTGCAGACTGAAGAAATTCTGCCATGGTCCATGAGCTTTCTCCATTTTCCAGACACCAGCTGTATCCCTGAAAACTGCCGTCACATGCAATGGCTGCAATCAGAAGCAATGCCAGAGAATAGGGCGCTGCCATCGGCGAAACGGCCCGCTTTGCGAAAAGTTTTTTCATTGCAAGGGTTAAAACAACGCTTAGTACCGACCCTGCCCCGGTCACTGCCAGAATCAGCGGAAATGCATGGAAATCCAGATGAAAGACGGCCAACGGTATTGCCATTCCAATCAATGCAGAGTTATATGTATATATCCCTTCCCTTGCCGCTGCAGCCGGAATGCGAAGCAGGTAAACCATCACAGTTCCAGCAAGGACAGCCCACAGGCAGGAAATCCCCTGCAGTGGAGATGCCGCAAATGCTGCAGCAAGAAGCACAAGTCCGGTCACCGGATGGTAATTGAATACCATCTGTGCAATTCCCGAAATCATGATATCCAGAAACTCTGCCGCCTTATTTCTATCGCCGAATGCTTTCCATTTTTCCAATAACATATCCATATCCAATCCTTTTGCATCCATTGTCTTTCATCAGTATATCATAACGAATGAAGAAATGGAGCCTGTAACATGTAAATGCTACAGGCTCCGTTAAGCTTTTACTAAAACTTAAAGAGTTCTATAATTCAGCGATAGCCATCAGCATAGGTGAAATGCCTCTTGTTCCGGTGTCACCGATGGTTGTCCATCTGAAGTCATCAGGGTTCCATTTTTCGCCAGGGAACTGATTTCTGAACATTCCAACCAGAATCAGAAGTCCATATCTCAGATTCATTCCTTTCTGCTTATCACCCTTTGTATTTTCCTGTTCAACCGTCTCAATAAGCATCATTGCCTCCTGCCACTGCAGGCCGCTGATCTGCTCGAATCTGTTTTCTGCAAGACATTCTGATACCGTATCAAAATTCTCGATTGCTTCCTTCAGTACAAGAAGATGTTTCGATTCGCCTTCTTTCAGTTTCTCTTCCAGTTTTGTTCTGTAATTTTCATCGATTTCAGCTTTGACAATATCAAAGCACTTTGTTATTGCCTCTACCTGAAGTTCGTTGAATCTTTCGTTTGTCATCTGCTTTTCCTCCTCAGAAGCATTCATTGCTATTTTTTAATATATGCAATTGCTTCAATTTCTACCTTTGCTCCCTTTGGAAGCGCTGCAACCTGGAAACAGGATCTGGCGGGATATGTATCTTCAAAAAAGCCTGCATATACTTCATTAACAGCTGCAAAGTCTGCGATGTCTGCAAGAAGTACGGTAGTCTTGATTATGTCGCAATAATCACCGCCTGCCTCCTTAATGATTTCCCCCACATTTTTCATGCTCTGCTCTGCCTGAAGCTTAACATCATCTTCAAAAGTTCCGGTTGCGGGATCAATCGGAAGCTGCCCTGAAGTGAACACAAAATCCCCGGCTTTAAAAGCCTGACAATATGCGCCTACTGCTGCAGGTGCGTTTTTTGCACAAATAATCTCTTTCATTTGATTTCGTCCTTCTTTCAAATTATTTTTTTATTCTTCCATATTCTTCGCTTCAGAAAAATCTTCTGCTATGGCATCCTCCAGGGAATTGCCGCCCCCCATGGAAGCCATGGCAGCAGGCACAATCTTATACCCTTTGGATTTGACCAGCCCGATGATAAAGCCGATGAACAGCCACGAGCCGCCTAATATGTAGGCAATTGCGCCATACTGAACCCATATGAACATTACTACCAGGAATCCAATGCATGGACTCAGCAGATATTCAAAGAATTCCTTTGTTCCTCTTCTCTTCTGCTTTCCCCAGAAATATACCACAACGGATACATTGATTACAAGGAATGTCGTCAATGCTGCAAAGCTTACCAGTTCAAGCAGCACACCGATTCCTACATTCGCAACAACCAGAGTGACTGCCGCAACTACCAGAATTGCATTTACCGGAGTCTTTGTCTTTGCATTTACTTTTCCAAAGAAACCCGAGAACGGAAGAACCTTGTCACGTCCCATTGAGAACATAATTCTTGATACACTGGTCTGAAGCACCAGCGCATTCGCAATGGAAACTGCTATTATGCCAACGATTACAAATAAGAAGTAAAGGAACGGTCCACCAACTTCTCTACAGATATCAAAGAATGCCATTACAGGATCAAGATCCTCATAGGACGGATGTGCAAGAGTCGCAAAATACGACTGAAGCATGAAGAGACCTCCGATGATAACCAGCGTTGCAATAATGGATCTTCCCATGTCTCTTCTTGGATTTGCAGCTTCTTCCGAAAGTGCCGTAACTCCGTCAAACCCGAGGAATCCGAACACCGCTATGGAGCAGGCTCCTCCGATGAATTTAAAGTCAACCACTTCTGCATTCCAGAATGGCTTGATTGACCATCCTCCGTATCCTCCACCATCGACAAATACAAATTTTATCGCAAAGAACAGGAACAATGCTATGCATAAGAATTCCAGTCCGAGCATAATCATGTCTGTACCCGCAGTTGTCTGTATGCCCTTGATGTTAATTGCAGTGATAATGCATACGAAAAGCAGAATCCATAAAAACATAGGTGTTCCAGGTAGAAGATTGGTCATCCATTCTGCACCGAAGCATACCAGTACGGACGGTACCAGAATGTAATCTACCATAATCAGCCATCCTGCCAGGAATCCTACATGAGGGCTTATCGTATGCGATACAAACATATATGATGCACCTGTTGCAGGAAATTCCTTTGTCAAAGAGTTATAACTGAATGCAGTGAAGATCATGCATACTACGCCTATTACATAAACCAGCGGTGCAAGACCATTGGTCCCGATAGACACATCTCCATACACCTGTATCGGTGCGATTGGCAATACCCCGATAAGACCGAATATAATCAGATCTTTTAATGTCAACGCTCTCTTCAGTTCCTGCTTATATCCGATTGATTCAAGGTCTGCTGATGCTACAGCTGCCTGCTGCGCTTTTTTATTGCTGCTCACAATCATCAGCTCCTTTCCTCTATCTAAGCTTATATATTACTCTTCTGCAGGTCCCTCTACCCGTTCAGGCTCCGGTGGGGCCGCTTCATCTGTAATTCCCGCGGCGGCCTTCTTTTTTGCAACTACCCTAGGTGCACATTCAATTACCAAAAGTGCAAGAACGAAGGAAAGTGCATAGCCTACTGCAGCAAGAACCATCATGTTGTTCAGGCCAACTGCGTCAGCTACATAACCTGCGATTGTTGTAATCAGTGCGCCACCAATGAATTCTCCCATTGACATAGGAATGGAGATTCCTGTGGATGTAAGATATGGTGGAAGTGATTCCATTGGAATCAGGTTGATCCAGAAGATACCGATTGCTCCAGGAACACCTGAGAACAATACATAGATCGCCATGGAAATCTTTGCACCAGGAATCAGCCACATGGAAAGTGGAACCAATATTGCTGCAATATAGCTGGCAGCAAGAACCGGTCTTCTTCCAAGATTATCTGAAATCTTAGGCAGCACAATCGCCCAAAGGATTCCAAAGAAACCTGCTGCAGAAATCAGTTTTCCTGCTGTCTGTACTGAAATTGCTCCGATCTCTGTCCAGTAAAGGGATGCATAGATCTGAATGATGTAATATCCTGCCATGTGTGTCATAGCAAGGAAGAAGCAGGTTCTGAAGTTCTTGTAACCCCACAGTTCTGTAAACATTCCCTTTTTCTTTGCTTCTTCTGATGCAATGTCTTCCTTCTTTTCGTCTGGAATTGGATGAAGGAAAAATGCTACGCAGATGATGAACAGAAGTCCAGGTAATGCTGCTACCAGAAATGCAACCTGCCATGTTGTTACTGCTACGAGCTGTGTCAGAAGTACTGGTGCTAACGTACATGCGACTACAGATACGCCGGCATTTACAATACCTACGGATACGCCAAGTCTGTTTCCATCAACGGACTTGCCAAGAGCTGCCATGATGAATGTTGAGAATGGACCTTCTGCAATACCAACAAGTGCTCTTAATACAAGCAGTGAACCGTAGGAAGTAGCCAGTGCACACATTCCGCCAAATACTGCTGTCAGCACACCACTAAGAATAAGCCATGTCTTTAAGTGTCCAACCTTGTCTGCAAAAGCACAGACAACGATTGCTGAAATACCCCACATGATCGTGAAGGCCATATTGATTGTACCTACCTGTCCATTTGAAAGTTCAAGTTCAGGAACGATAACCGGCATGATAAAGGAAATTGCCAGTCTATCAATAAACATGAAGCCCCATGTCAGGAAGAACAACAGCGTGATACCATTCTGGTATGCAACAGTTCTTTCTTTCATAATAATCCTCCTTATAATATTACTAATAAATCCACAAACTACTTAGCAAAAATGCTCTTTCCTCTCTTGAATGTTTCAAGAACAGAAAGATTATCTCTGTTAATGCAGTCTTTAACATCATATGGGCTCTTGTCGAGCACAATCATATCCGCATATTTTCCAACCTCAAGAGTACCGATTTCGTCCTCCTTCTTGCACAGATATGCTCCGTTATAGGTATACATTTTCAGTGCTGTATCCAGAGAATTTCTCCTTGCCGGATTGTGCGCATTGACAATCGCATCAATTCCTGCAAACGGATCTAGCGGTGAACATGGTGAATCGGAACTTCCGGCAACTACGATTCCAGCATTGAGAAGGTAGTTGAAATTCTCATGTCTCTGCGCCTTTTCCGGTGATACAAATGCTTCGAAGCCGTTTCCTTTATCATAAAGGTCTAGCGCATTGCCGATTGCCGGCTGCGACGTTGCAACCAGGCCGATCCGTGCTGCAGTTTCGATGATTTCATCGCTTGCCAGTGAGAAATGTTCTACTCTATGACGATTCTCTTCGATTCCGCCAAGTTCATTGGCAACCTGTTCATATACCCTTACAATCTGATCGCATGCTCTGTCACCAATTGCATGGAAAGCACACTGCAGACCTCTCTTTGTACATTCCACGATAAAATCATAAAGATACTTATCGGAATATTCCAGAAGGCCTCTTGTAAACGGTGCACAAGGATATGGATCAAAATATGCTGCTGTAAGCTGCGGAGGTGACCCGTCAATGGTCAGGCACCCGCCGATTCTTGGAAGGCCGTTTCTTATGACTTTTTCATAGTCAAATGTCTGCGTATAGCTGACCCATTCCACCGGAAGCTGGTCACGAATCTTCACAAGAAGATCAACATCGATGTCATCCTTGACCATCATTCCATCCAGGGCGCCTATGGTGGTTATTCCATAAGCCGCACATGTATCGGATAGTGACTGATACTTCGCGATGAATTCTTCTTCGGAATAAAGCGCATAGATGGAGCCGATGACATAAAATGAAACATCATCCCTGTTGAAATATCCATCTTTTTCGATGTATCTGTATTCCTCAGGAAGATTTGCTCTTTCCAGGGCTCTGCTGTTCATAATACCGCCATGGGCAGTCCAGAAAACAAGCATGACTGTATGATCTCCGGTTACTTCATCAAGTTCATATCTGGTTGGAAGCCTCTTATCTGTGAGATTTTCTTTCAGGCTCATGTTCCATCCGCATATTACCTGCGGCGTTTCAACATTTTTACAGAATTCTTCCACTCTATCAAGAATCTTCTGTGAACTGTCCGCCCCTGCAAGGTCTATCCCATTAAAGTCGATACCTGACATACTGCTATGGACATGAGCATCTACGATACCCGGCATCAGAGTCTTGCCGTTAAGATCAATGATCCGTCCTGCCTCATTTGGAGCATCGTCTCTGTCTCCAATTGCTGCGATTTTTCCTTTTTCATCAACAGCAATCCATCTTTTTGTAGACATTTTATCATCCATAGTAAGGATGTTGCCGTTTTTTAATATCAGGTCGTACATTTCCTCTCCTTTCGATATTTTCTACGTGTCTGCAATAACATATTTCATTCCCTGCGTGCCCCATGAGAGGCACACAGGGATTTTGATCATGATCTGGCCTGCGCTACCGCTCTTCTAATATATGCCTTGACCAGCTGAAGCTTGAACAGGTTCTTTTCGAGAAGTCCTGCATCTCTGATTGCCAGTTTTCCAGCTTCTTCTGCCAGTTCATCAGTAGGTGCCTTGCCTATGATGAATTCTTCTACTTCATGGAATTCATATGGCACAGGTGCTACGCCGCTGAATACCAGCTTGGCCGAAGTAATCATGCCGCCTTCCACCTTGATGTTGCTTGCAAGGCCTGCAATCGGAAAGTCTATGGTTGCTCTTGTCCTGAACTTGTTATACTTCTGGACATTGCCGCCTGCACCTTCCGGTATGATGATTCTCTTTACAAGTTCCTCTCTTTCAAGAACAGTAGAACTGTCTACGCCTGCCTGGAAGAAGTCTTTTGCCGGAATCTCTCTCTTTGTCGTTTCAATTACCGCATCAAGTGCTATGAGAGCCGGTGCTGTATCCGAAGGGCTGACAGCAACGCATCCGCAGTTATAGCATCTGTTTGCTTCCCTCCTGATTGCTTCAAAATCAGCACTGCAATTGTCTTCCTGATCCAGTTTTCTTTCTGCTGCAGGTATGTTTGGCAGAGTCAAAGGTTTGGAGTCTTCCATACAGGACTCGTCGAAGGTAAGTGCCTGATGAAGCTTCTGCTCTCTTAAAATGGATGCTCCGCCAAGGAAGATATTGATGGCATCTGCCGTCTTTCTGGCATCTGCGATGGCTTCAATGGCAGTTTTCGGGCCGTAAGCAGAGTCTCCTGCAGAGAATACCTTTGCCATGCTTGCCTGATGTCCGTCGTCTGTCTTAATGAAATTCCTTTCATTTACTTCAAGCTCAAGACCTTCAGGATCTACTTTCTGTCCGATTGCAGCAAGAAGAATGTCGATTTCGATGGTTTCAAACGCATCAGGAATCGGAACAGGTCTTCTTCTTCCGCTGGCATCCGGTTCACCAAGTTCCATTTTCTGAAGCTTGATTGCCTTCACTTTTCCGCCTTCTGACAGAACTTCCTGCGGTGCAACAAGATAATGGAAATCAATGCCTTCCTGCTTTGCTTCGAAGATTTCTTCCTCTTCTGCCGGCATTTCCTTTTCTGTTCTTCTGTAGAAATTGTATACCTTGGAGGCACCAAGCCTCTTCGCTGTACGACAGCAGTCCATGGCAGTATTTCCGCCTCCAACAACTGCTACAACCTTACCGGATACAACATTTCCTTTATGCTCAGATGCATCCTTCAGGAAATCGATTCCGCCGATTACGCCGTCTGCATCATCACCTGGGCATCCTACAGGAGTTGCCTTCCATGCACCGATTGCTACAAATACAGCATCGTTTGCTGCTGCAAGTTCAGATACCTTGAGATCCTTTCCCATGACAGCATTCTGCTTGAATACAATTCCCATTCCTTCAAGGATTTCAACAATTCTATCCAGAATATTTCTTGGAAGGCGATATGCCGGTATGCCATACCTAAGCATTCCGCCGGCTTTTTCGTTTGCGTCATAGATTGTTACGGCATGACCTTCACGTCTCAGGAAATATGCAGCCACAAGTCCTGCAGGTCCTCCTCCGATGATGGCAACCGACTTGCCGCTCTCCTTTTCCGGACTTCCGACAAAACGGTCTGCATGCTCCAGCATATAATCGCCGACTGTACGTTCAATGTTACGGATGGATACCGATTCATCATATTCGTTACGGTTACATTCGCCCTGACATGTATGCGGGCAGACTCTGCCTACTACAGCAGCCAGAGGGTTCATGTCCCATAAAACTTCTGCTGCGCCGTCGATATCATTTTTCCGGATCAGCTCAAAATATTCAGGAATGGATGTACCATTTGGACACTGTGCTTCACAAGGTGAACTGCATACCTTTGCTCCGCCGAACATGGAGTGGTACATGTTTTCACCTTTCATTGCAGGACAGAGGTCTCCGCCCTTTCTCATGCAATGGAATTTGTCATCCTGATAGCGATAATACCAGCATCTTGGCTCCTGGCAGATGTTTCCTCCGATGGTAGCCATATGTCTGAGCTGCGGTGAGGCAACCTGATGAGCCGCTTCCCATAATACCGGATACTTTTCTCTGATGACGTCTGAGGCCTCAATGTCACTGAGTCTGGACATTGCCCCAATGATCAGTTTCCCGTCCTCTTCTGTGATTCCATCAAGTCCGACGGATTTCAGGGATACAATCTTATCCGGACAGATAGCCTTGATTTTTTCATTAATGACACCAATCAGGTCTGTGCCGCCTGCCATGTATTTTCCGTTGCTGCTGCTATTGATTCCGGAGACAGCTTCTTGAATAGTATCGGGTCTTTCATATGTATACTTATTGATCATTTTCCTGCCTCCTTTAATTCCTTCTTAGCAAGTGCTTCAAGCACCTTGGCAGGTGTGAACGGTGCGTCTGGAATTCTTACTCCGATTGCATTGTATACGGCATTTGCGATTGCGCCGGAAGCACCGGTTGGTGTACTTTCTGCAAGTCCGCATGCACCATATTCGCTTGCACCCTTCCATACCTCAAACAATAGTGGATCTACATGAGGTACATCTGCCATGGTAAGCATCTTATAATCGATATAGTTTGTATTTAATGGTGTTCCTGTTCTCTTGTCATATACGATTTCTTCTGCCACTGTTTCACCAACACCCATGCATGTTCCGCCGATCTGCTGGGATTCAGCGCCCGATGCATGCATAACCTGTCCAAGGTCATTTCCTATCATTTCACGGAGAACCGTGATTTTTCCGGTTTCCACATCAACTTCAACTTCTGCAAACCAGCATCCATAAGCAATGCCTGTTACAGTCTTATTGTTGTTTCTGATGTTTCTTCCAGTAATAGGAACACAGTCATCTTCCATCATGACAGACTTGGCATCGATATTCACCCATGGCTCTGTCTTCTTGAAAATCTTTCCGTTTTCAATGTCCAGAAGTTCCACATCGATGTTCATCATCAGAGCTGCACGCTCCAGGAACTGCTGCTTAACATCAAGAGCCGCACCAACGATACATTCAGACAGAATGAATGAAACTACACTATCTGTCGGAGGACAATCTCTCAGTCCCATTTCCGTATCGCCGTCTGCTACCCAGCGGATGTCACCTGGCGTTGTTCCCAGGAAACTCAGATTATCTGCACATGCCATTACAGCTGCAGAATTGCCGCCTGCTCCTGTTTCCTTGGTCGGTGCATTCAGTATGATTGACAGGTCAGGGTTTACACGGATGGTCGTTTCAATTCTGCCTCTTTCATTCTCCTGCCATTCTGCATGCCACTGGTTATGAAGTGTCATTCCCATGCCGCGCAGCTTGCATCCGTCAATCAGCTGACCTTCTCCTGTCTTATGTCTCCTGTCCCAGCCGAATTCCTTTGAAGCTGTATCCAGAATTGTACAGATGCTCTTATTCGGCTGCGGGTCGTAGGAATTACCAAAACTCTTCTTGTAGATCTCGATCGGGTCAATATCCAGTTTCTCTGCCAGCTCATCAATAGCCTGACAAAGCGGGAAGTTCTGCTGTACATTTCCAACGCTCCTGAAAACGCCGCCCGGAATCTTGTTTGTGAAATATGTACGGCTCTTCATCCTGACATTTTCTACAGGATAGAACAGTCTCGGAATACCTTCTGCATTCATGAATCCTGTCAGTGCATAACCGGTAACACCGTTATATGCTCCCTGGTCTGCAATTCCGTCAAATTCAAGGGCTGTAACCGTTCCATCTTTTTTGGCGCCGGCTTTCACCTTGAATCTGATTGCTGTACGCGTCTCAGCGAATTCTTCATGAACATTCATCTTATATTTCACCGGACATCCGGTTCTTCTTGCAAGTATTGCAGCCAGCAGGAAGAAGTTCTGTTCGCCAAGATTCCATTTTCCCATGTGTGCGCCGCAGTTCGTATTATGAACTCTAATCTGTGCAAGCGGAAGTCCCAGCATGCAGTGCAGGTGCATTCTTACCTGGTCAGAATAGTAATGGTTCGTCCAGACTTCAATCCGGTCATCAATCCATTCAACCATGCATCCTCTGAAATCAAGGGTACCATGTGTGGATGTTCCGCCGAACTGTTCGTCAACTTCTACGACTGCATCTGCTTCTGCAAATCCTTTTTCAACGTCTCCCTTATCTACAACCACATTATCTATGGCATGACCGCCATCCAGGTCATCTCTGTGCGGCAGCTGATTGCTGTTCGGATCAAGCTCCGGATGAAGAATTGTTGCATCCGGTGCCGTTGCTTCTTCCACATTCAGTGAATGCTTGAACACTTCCCATTCAACATCAATCAGTCTGATTGCTTCGTCTGCGATTTCTCTTGTATCTGCAGCTACAGCAACACCCATGAGATCCCCTACAAATCTGCAGGTATCATCCAGGACCTTTCTGTCATACCATTTTGGAACTGTTTCCCTGTGATAAGGTGTAATTGCTGTGTCTGTCCATGAATTTGTTGTCATCGGCATTACAGCAACCTCAGGATCATCATACCGGATGATTGCTCTAACACCTTCCAGCTGCTCTGCTTTCGATGTATCCATGGATACAATTCTTGCACTTGCATATGGTGCATTTAAGATTGAACAGTACAGCATTCTTGGATTCTTTGCCCGGATGGTCTGGTCGTCAAAATATTTTACACGACCCATGGCCTTTTCCTTGGCATCGATTTTCGGCTCATAGGAACCGACATATTTTCTCTTTACGCGAGGTACATATTTATAACTCATTTATTTGCCCTCCTTAATTGCCGCACTGACCTTTTCTACAGCATGCTCAACACCCTGATATGTTCCGCATCTGCAGATATGCCCTGAAAGGCTTTCTCTGATCTCTTCTGCTGTCGGGTGAGGATTCTCAGCAAGCAGGCTCTTGGTTTCAAGAACAAATCCCGGTGTGCAGAATCCACACTGCATGACCGTACCATATCCCGGATCTGTTTCTTCCGCAAATGCCTGAATGATCGGATCATCTGCCGGGATTCCTTCGATGGTGACGATGTCGCCGCCATCGGCATCCACTGCAAGCATCATGCAGGAAAGCGCTGACTTGCCATTATACAGGATGGTACACGCGCCACAGGCTCCCTGGTTGCAGGATACTCTTACACCTGTAAAGCCCAGTCTTTCCCTTAATACTGTCGATAGTGTCTCTGTCACTTCGAAATCTCTTCCGGCTATCAGATGATACATTCTCCCATTGATGCGCAGGTCTATTGTTTCTTTGCTCATATTGTTTTACCTCCGTTACATGTTCATCTTCGGCAAATACTATTCATTATCATATGGTTCAATAAATGCATGGAAATGACGCATTGGTAAATTGTGTCCCCATGTTATTCTCATGTTCGGAATATTCTCCCTATCTTCATAAAGTGCTTTTACAGCGGCAATTACATAGTCCAGATGTTCCTTGCTCAGCTGGCTTCTGTTGATTGCAAATCGAACAACATTACATACTTCTGCCTGCTGCTCCGGCGTCTTCAGGTCATATTCCATGGAATAGTCTCCAAGTTCAGATACTCTGATTCCGTATCTTCTGATCAGTTCAAGGCTGAAGCCCTCTCCTGCGAACTTTTCATGGCCTCTCTTGTTGTCAAAGAACTCATCCATGTTGATATATACTGCATGTCCTCCTGCAGGAAGAACAACGCCCTTGATTCCTGCCTTATAAAAGCCTTCTGCCAGATAGTCGCACTGATCGATTCTTTCCTTCAGATAATTAAAGCTGCAGCTTTCATAAAGTCCTGCTGCCAGTGCCATGATGTCTCTTCCGCTCATGCCGCCATAGGAATCGTTACCATAGCATGAAATCTGCTTAACCTTAAGCAGTACGCCAACATCTGTTTTCACGCTTCCGTCTTCATTGAAATCCGAGAACTTCTTCCAGAACAGTCCTCTGTCTCTGAATGCAATCAGACCGCCCATGTTTGCATGGCCGTCCTTCTTTGCAGACATGCAGAATGCATCACAGTAGCTGAACATTTCTGTTGCGATTTCCGCAATGCTCTTATCTTCATAGCCTTCTTCTGCAGTCTTGATGTAGTATGCATTCTCAGCCCAGCGTGCTGCGTCGAAAATAAACGGAATATCATAGCCGTGTGCGATTTCACTGACTGCACGCAGATTTGCCATGGATACAGGCTGTCCGCATACCGGATTGTTTGTAATGCATGTGAAAATCATTGGTACGTTTTCCGGTCCAACAGATTCAATGAGAGCCTTCAGCTTATCTATGTCCATATTCCCTTTGAACGGATTCTTTTCATATTTTCCGCCTTCCGGTACTTCAAACAGAAGCTCCTTGTTATACAGGTTTCTAGGGATGGAACCCATCTGCTTAATATTACCTTCTGTTGTATCGAAATGACCGTTTGAAGGAATGGTAAATACCTTATCCGGATGTCTTGCATTCAGGATCTTTTTAACAATTTCCATCAGTACAGATTCTGCAGCTCTTCCCTGCTGGATGATGAATGTATTCGGACGTTCCATCTGCGCGGCGCCACCATTAAAAAGACCGCCTTCATATTCACAAAGAAATACTTCATCCAGAAGTTTATCGATGTCATTACAGTCGGTACGGAACAGATCGATTACCTTCTTCCAGTTTTTTTCTCCGCCTCTTTCGAAAATATCACGGAACGTATCCAGCAGAACATAATAACCATTGTTTCTGCCATAGCTTTCATCTCCAAGGAACATTGCTGACCACTGAACATCGGTCATTGCAGTTGTTCCTGAATCGGAAAGCATGTCTACTGTAAGAAGTTTTGCAGGAAATGCAAATTCGTTATAGTGTGTTGCCTGAAGCGCTCTTTCACGCTGCTCAACCGTTACTGTCGGAATGTTTCTCTTGACATAACTAAAGCTGTGCGGCGCTTCAACACTTAATGGATACTCTTTACTCATAATGTTTTCCTCCTTTTTTACTTAAGCGGAACCCCGGTCGTCAATTATATTTCAATGCCTCTGATTGCCACAACATTTTAATGACTGGCGGACAGTACCTTTAACATTTTCTGATAATTCAAACTTATCACGCAACCATCTCGATGTCAAGAATATTTCATCATCTCTCTCATTTTCAACCAAAAATAATCATTAATTCTCATATATTCTTAGAATTATTTCTCATTTATGCAAATTGTTAAGAATTTTTTCTTGCACATTTTTTCTTATTATTGTATACTCATCTCATACAACACATATAGAAAGAAGGGATTACACATGTCATCGCATACACTGCTTCAAAACTACATCAAACTGACCGAGTTCCTGGGACATGTCCTCGGTCCGGACTACGAGGTCGCACTTCATGATCTGACGGACAAGAACCGCTCTCTGATTGCCATTGCAAACAATCATATCAGCGGCCGCACACTGGGAGCTCCACTGACCGATCTGGCCTTCAAACTCATTGAGGATTATCCTTATGACAAAGGCGATTACAGACTGAACTACAAAGGCGTTTCAGAAAACGGCACCATACTGCGCAGTTCAACCATGTTCATCAAGGATGATCTTGGCGATCTGATCGGACTTCTCTGCATCAATTTTGACAACTCCAGATACCAGAAACTTTCCGAAAAACTTCTGGGGCTTTGCCATCCGGATGCTTTTATCGAAACAAATTTCCTTTTTGATCAGGAAAGAATCTCTTCCATCGCAAATACCACAGACGTGGAACATTTTTTCAGATCAAATACCACTTCTGCCGAATCACTCATTGAAAACATTGCCAGCGAAAGGAATATCAATATCCGGCACATGTCTCAGGCAGAGAAGATGACCATCATTTCCGAGCTGAATCAGCTGGGAGTCTTTAACATCAAGGGTTCTGTCCGCGAAGTAGCAGACGCCCTTCAGATTTCCACAGCCAGTGTATATCGATATCTTGCAAAACTTTAAAAAAAAGGCGCTGCTTTTCTGCAGCGTCTTTTCCTTATGGCAGCACGATGACTGCTGAACTGTCTCCATCTGGATTCTTTGTAACAACAATCTGTTTTTCTATTCTGTTTTTCAGTTCTCCCACATGAGATATGATGCCCACCAGTCTGCTGGACTGTGCTAGGTCCCTTAAGGCACCGAAGGCATTCTGCAGCGCCTCTTCACTGAGAGTTCCAAATCCTTCATCCACAAACATGGTATCAATCCGGACGCCTCCTGCCGATTCGGCAATTTCATCAGATAGTCCCAGTGCAAGCGCCAGTGATGCGAGGAATGACTCCCCGCCGGAAAGGGTGCTGACACTTCGGATGCTGCCATTCACATGATCAATCACATCCAGTTCCAGACCGCTCTTTCCTCTTTTTTCATCGGCCTGCTTTCTTCTAATCAGATCATATTTCCCATCGGTCATGACAAAGAGACGTAAGTTTGCTCTCTCCAGCACCCGGTCGAAAAATGCCATCTGTATATATGTCTCAAAGGTGACCTTTTCCTTTCCGGTCAGTTTTCCGTTTACTGTGTCCGAAAGAGCCTGAAGCTGCGCCAGGTCTTTCCCGAGTTCGTGAAGCTGCAGGCTTCTTCTATGGACCTCCTCACGGATTCCTTCATTCACAGCATATCTTCTGCGGATTTCCTTTTCTTTCGAAGAGGCTTCGGAAATATGCATTGCAACTTCCGTCAGTTTCATTTTTGCTTCTTCCGTATCCATTGGAAGTTCTAAAAAGGCTTTCTGTTTCAGTTCTGCAAGGCCTCCCTGACACCGGAGAAGGCTGCTTTCTTTTTCTGCCTTTCTTGTCCGGATCCGTTCCATCTCCTCATCCATCTGCTTTGCGCCATTCAGGCAATCGGCAATTTCTGTTTTTGCCGTCTCAACCTCTGTATAGAGAAGTTTTCCCTGCATTTCCTGGATGCTTTTTCTCAATTCTTCCGACGATGCAAGCGCTCCGGCCTGTGCTTCCTGAAGTTTTAAAATCTCAGTCTCCAGTCCGCTTTTTCTCTCTCTGTATCCTTCCAGGGATTTCTCGCACTGCTCTTTTCTCTTCAGCTGCTGCTCCTCTTCTTTCAGTTTCCGGAAGAGTTCATCACGCTCTCCTTTTTTCAGCTGTACAAATTCCGTGAATGCTTCCTTTTTTTCACTTTGGCAAAACTCCATGAGGTCCGCCTGCAGCCGCTCTTTCCTCTGCTGCACCATTCCCTGGGATGCATTACATTCTTCACTCAGAGTATTTGCTTTCTTTTCCAGTGTTTCAAGGGCTGCTCTTTCCTCTTCCAGTTGTTCCCGGGAGAGGGCACCTTCCGTCAGTTTTGCCGGCTGTGGATGGTGGGTGCTTCCGCACACCGGACAGGCCTCTCCATTGCTTAACTGCGATGCCAGAATGCCTGCCTGTTCATCAAGGAACAACCTGTATGCCTTGCGGTATTCTGCGGCTTTCTGCTCTGCATGTGATGCAGCAGCTGCATAGGCAAGCCTCTTTTCTTCCAGCTGCGCCTGCGCATGTTCCGCGCCCTGCATTTCATCGCTGAGCTGCTCTGCCCTTTTCAGCATTTCATCGCATTTCTCTTTTGCAGCTTTCAGGCGTTCTACGCCGGCACCGGCATCACTCAGCCTGCTCAGTTCTTCTTCCAGACCCCTGATTTCCTTTTCTGTTTCTGCTCTGAGTTCCTGCTTTTCTTCTTTTTCCTGTCTGAGACGGGATGCATTTTCTTCCTGCCTTGCTGCTTCTTTTTTCTTTTCTGCAAATATTTCGATCTCTGCCAGCTGCTCCCGGATTCTGACTGCATGCTCTTTCAGTCTTTCTTTCTCCGGAAGTTTTTCTTCCGCTGTTTTTTCTTCCAGGGAAAGCTTTTCCAGTTCTTCTTTCAGCAGGCTTTCCCGTTCCAGTTCTGCTCTGTATTTCTCGGCAGCCTGATCACGCTCCTGCGCCCGGGCGTGCAGAATGCGAAGGTCTCCTTCTGTTTTTCTGTCTGCAGAAATCTGCATGACACATTCCGAAAGGGCCTTCTGATCATCCTCCAGAAGACTTTCCAGCGCTTCCAGAAGCTCTCCATGCAGAAGTCTTCCTTCCTTTGCAAGACAGATCTTCTCATATTCCCGGAATCCTTCGCCGCAGATGATTCTTGAGATTTCGTGATTTACAATACCCTGGACCTCTTCATATTCCCGTTCCTTTGCACTATGCCGCCCTTTCATTCTGTCCTGGAACTGCTTGTACTGTTCCGTCAGAAATACGCGGCGGAAGATTTCCTGCCGTTTTTCCGTTCCTGCAAGCAGCAGTTTTAAGAAATCGCCCTGTGCAATCATGGCTATCTGTGAGAACTGATTCTTATCGATCCCCATGATTTCGCGGATTTTCTCATCAACATCCCGCACCTTCGTAATGACCCTCTCTCCCGGGACATGAAGCTCCGCATCTGCCACTTCTTTTGTATATCCGTCTCCGCTCTTTTTCGGCCTTACATATTCAGGATTTCTGCGCACGCGGTATACTTTGCCGCCATATTCAAAATCCAGCGCCACGAAAGTCGGCGTCGATGGATCGGCATATTTGGACCGTAAATTTTTTGCCTCCCGGTGCTCTCCGCTTGGCTGTCCATATAGGGCAAAGGTAATGGCATCAAAAATAGTGGTCTTTCCCGCTCCTGTATCTCCGGTGATGAGATAGATTCCATTTGTTCCAAGGGCCTGCATGTCCAGAACTGTTTCCCCGGCATATGGGCCGAATGCAGACATTGTCAGTTTTAAAGGTCTCATTTTTCTCCTTCCCATATTTCTTCCATGATGCTGCGCGCTGTTTCCTTCTGCTCTTCCGTAAGCCCCCTGCCGTTCTGTTCTTCATAGAACTGCTCCAGGTAGTCCATCGGCGACTTATTACTGATGATTTCTGGTTTCTCTGCGGCAGATTCTTTTCTGGTTCTGCTGTTATCGTATTCGAGATGCAGAATGTTCGGGTAGATGACTCTCATCTTTGCCATTGCCTGCGGAATGTCCATTTCGTCTGTCAGGACTGCACGGATATAGTCTTCGCGGTTTCCCCTTTCATAATTCGGCCGGAAGGTCAATTCTTCATAGGTGCCGCGAACAGTACGCATATCCTTTTTCGGATGCAGTTTCACTGTGCGGATGGTGATTTCTTCCCGGATCTCCAGAATGGTTACGCTTTTTTCGTCATTTTCCTCTGAAAAAGAATATTTCAGAGGCGTACCGCAATATCTGGCTCCTTTTCCCACATTCTGCGGACGATGCACATGACCGAGTGCAACATAATCAAACGGTTGGAATACAGATGCATCCACATGATCGAGTCCGCCGACTGTCACTTCCTCTGAATCCGTTCTGGAAGCTCCCATAACAAACTGATGACAGCA
The DNA here is from genome assembly GCA_045599945.1 of Anaerovoracaceae bacterium. Lineage (GTDB taxonomy): Bacteria > Bacillota > Clostridia > Peptostreptococcales > Anaerovoracaceae > UMGS973. The sequence goes on from JAZRWY010000058.1 coordinate 26,766, forward strand.
GAGGATGTTCTTCCCGTCAGAAAGATCCATGTGATCAATGGCAGTCTTCATGGCATCCGTATATGTTATAATGTTTTCTGCTTCTTCCGGAAACGCCGCGCGCACATTGGCAGGCTTGATGAAAGGAAGAACATGGACTCTTGTTCCGTCCAGGTCTACATATTTGACATTCCCGTCATAAGCAGGCGAAATATGTATGCCAAAGCCCGAAAAAATCTTTTCTCCAAAGGACAGTCTTTCCACAGAATCATGGTTTCCCGCACATATGATTACATTCTGCCTTCTTCTGGCAAGTCCGTTCAGAAACTCATCCAGCAGTCCGACCGCTTCTTGCGAAGGAACCGATTTATCGTAGATATCCCCTGCAATCATGACTGCAGATACTCCTTCCCGGTCAATGATATCCTCCATCTGTATCAGAATTTCCCTCTGATCTTCCAGCAAGGATCTGCCGTAGATTCTTTTCCCCAGATGAAGATCAGATATATGCATGATTTTCATTTTGCTTTCTCCTCTTCAGAAATGGACCATCTTCCGATGGTCCATGCTCACTATTTTAATTTCACATTTTCTTCCATGTTTTTCAGCATGCCAATCATCCGTCTCATATACATGTCAAGATGTCGCAATTCCGTTACTCTTCTAAGGTCAATGTCGCATCTGCTGCAAAGATCATTGAGCACGCTTTCAACTAGCCCGCTGGATATCTTGATTCTCTTTGGTCTTCCATGCTCCAGAATGTAATCCGTAATGAAACCGGCAATGACATAGCCATAATCCTCTCCCGGAACAACGACCCGGTTCAGGATGATTTCTCCGCTCTTTGCATCTGCCGCACATACCAGCCTTGGATTTACCGGCCTCTTATATTTCTCATCATGGATCTCGGCTCCTGCAAGACGCATGTCGATTTCAAGAATGTTTTCTGTCTTTTCTCCGTTCATGGCATCTTCCACAAGCCCGTCAGGTGCAACCAGCTCTCTTCCCACATATCCGTTCATCGGCCATGGTGCGGATGCACAGATTTCCTTTTCTCCATCGAATACATACATCATACCGCGGTTAAACTGTACTTCAATGTTCCGTTTTCTGTATTCCTCTACGGCATCTGCCAGTCTTTCCAGTGCCTTTGTAAAACGGATTACTTCAGCCTTTTCCGGATCTACCGGATAGTAGCCGTCTACAAAGGATGCAAAATACAGCCATTTGCCATCATCGTAGCGATATCCAAGATCTATGGCTCTCTTCTTCTGCTCTCTGGAAAGCTCTGTTACTTCTCCCCAGTAGCAGGCCAGCATGTTCTGTGAATACATTGCCGTTTCCGGATCCAGTCCAAAACTGTCGGCAAGTCTCAGCAGAAAATAGTCATTCAGTCCGCCAACGCCTTCATAGATGCTGACGCCCAGCAGGTTATCCGGTCCTCCAAGAATTGCAGCATAATCCGCGCTTTCGTAGGTTGCACCAAGGGCAATGACATCTGTATCCTGAAATGTCTCCCAGGGCTTCAGGGCATAGATTCTGTTTCCTGCCTCATAAAGCGCTCTCCATTCCTTCTTTGTTGCTTCTGTTCTCTTTAATTCTTCTGTCATGTTCTGTCTCCTAAATGATTATTTCTACTTCTGTTCCTGCCTTGACCTTTTCTTTGAACAGCCTGCCATGCTCTTTCTTTCCGACAACACTTCCATAATGGGTCGGAATCACCTTCTGAAATCCCATTCCATTCACATATTCTGCTGCTGCTTCGTAATTCATGGTATATTTTCCTCCAACCGGAATAAAACAGATTTCCGCCTGAATCTTTTGCGCATCCGGATGGGCGTCCGTATCCCCCATGACATAGATTCTCTTTCCCTCCAGCGTAATGACATATCCAAGCCAGGCATTTTCCTTTGGATGGAAAGGTTTTTCCACGTTATATGCCGGAACTGCTGCAACATTCATTTCCCCCATCAGAATCTGCTCTCCCGGCTTCAGAAACAGACTTCTCTTTCCGGAAAAGCCCTCTTTTTCTGCTTCGTTTCTGCAACTTTCCGGAAAAACAAATCGCGTGTTTTCTCCAGCCGCTTTGCGCATGTCCGCCGGGGACATATGATCAAAATGCTCATGGGTTATGAAGATTACATCTGCATCATGCGCTTCCTTTTCAATCTCAAAAGGATCAAAATATATGATTTTTTCTGCAGCAATTCTGATGCTGCTATGCTTATTGATTTCATATTTCATGGCCGCCTCCTGTTAATCACTTGTTAGTCCCCACCGGTTTCCCGCATCCTTTGGTCCCAGGATGAACATGGCAAGGATGAAAATCTGCACTGCCGGAAACATGATCAGGAACATGAACCATCCGACCATGTTGCGGTCGTGAAGCCTTCGTACTCCCATGGATATGCCCGGAACAGAGCAGCACACGGAATAGATCAGCCCGATGAAAATGAGGGCTGTGCCGAAGATCATGGTTTTGTCATCATTTGCTCCCGTTCCCAGTATGCGCAGTATCAGGCCAATGCCGACAAAGCCTCCCTCAATGCATGCATTGATAAGGACCGTCATCCAGAAGGTGCGTCTGGAGCATCTTCCTTCAATATTCATCGCTTTTTTCCAATATATTGCGAGATACTTCATTGATTTCTCCGTTCAGTACAGCTGCAGCAGCTATTTATTTCTTCCGCAGCATTTCTTGTATTTCAATCCGCTTCCGCAAGGACATGGGTCGTTTCTTCCAACAATGATTTTCTTTTCTTCTTCCGGTTTCTTTCCCAGAGTGTTTTCTTTATAGTTTCCCATTACTTCGCCGAATGCCTTGAGCAGCAGCCCCTGATCCAGCGTTCCGTCTTCCAGACTCTCTTTCAAAGTCTTATTATCGTCTGTCATTCTGCTTTCTCCTTACCTTTTTCTAGGTAGAGTATATCATAATTCAGGAATAAAAAAAATGACCTCGGAAAAATATAATGGCGGCTGCTTTCATTTTCATTCTGCAGCCGCCATTATGAAATTTCTTTGAGTCTCATTTTCTTTCCTCTCTTTCTTTTGCTCTATTCAGTTGTATTACCCTATACTGTCTTCTTTTTCTAAACGTTTCGTTTTTTATCTGTCTCTTGCGTTTTTCAGATAACCTTTTCTCTTAGGATGGTTATATATTACCACAGTCTCCATGTATTTGTCAATGGATTTTTCAGAAAATTTCATATTTTCCATCAATTCTGCATATCCAAAGAAAAAACGCATATCCCTATGCGTCCTCATTTCCCTCCATTTCCAGTTCGTAGGAATAGGTGAATTCTTCAATCAGGCCTTCCTGCAGGTCCATGTGACGGATAACCTTTACTGTCGACCTGGCATCGTCCAATGCATCATGCGCCGCGTCCGGCTTCTCATTGAAATAATACAGAGCATAGCTCAACGCATAATCTCTGTCATCCTGCGTAAACTGGTCGTCAAACATCAGCTGCGCATCATAACATTCCGGAAGCCACCGGGTATCCATCCCATGCTTTTCCAGATTGTTCATGAGCATGTCCATATCCGAAAAGCTCCAGGAGATATAGCAGCAGTCTTCACCGCACCACTCTCTGAACTTCCCGATTGCTTCAGAAAACGGAATTCCCTCTCCGATATCCTCCTGGGTAATCTGCGTCAGTTCCGATACATCTCTGTTCATCTTCTGGTAATATACCGGCTTTATGATGACATTAAATGTATCCAGCTCATTCAGTTCCTCATCCAGCGCCAGCGCCCCGATCTGAATGATTTCTCCGTTCAGGCCGGCAATTCTCTTTTTTCGCACAACCGGCTGATTCCATTCCATGTCAAATACGATATATCTCATTCTTCCATCTCCATCAATGCAGCCGTCCGATATGCCTCTTCATAAGCTTCCTGCCTGATCTCCCCTGCACCGATTTTCCTCTCGACATGTATCCTTAATGCATCAATCATGACAGCGAGCTGATCAAAATGATACTGGACCATTGCCATGTCAGGAACTTCTTCCTCCGCAATCTTCTCATCTGCAGTAATGCGCACCAGCAGTTTATCCATATCCTCCACCTGATACAGAGAATCCAGAAGATTCAGCACAACAGACGGAAGCTCCGACCCCGGAATTTCCTGCACATACTTCTTTCCAATGGCGCATTGGTTACTGCAGTAATAATTGCAAAGCTCCGGCGCTCTGTATTTTTTGGCCATTCCCAGAACATCTTCCGGATATGGCACCTGTTTTCCATTTTCTATTCTTTCCAGTTTGTCATCCGACATGGCAAGAAGCTCTGCCGCCTTTTCCCGGGAAAGACCCATGCCTTTTCTTTTCTCTTTGTATTTTAATTCTTTCTTTTCCATGTTTTTTCCGTAAAATCTGCGATATATTTCTTCAAAATGCGCACACGCTGCGATGTACCGGCTATCTTCCATATTATATCATACTTATGCAAAATATGTTATCCGGTTCAGAAAAGAGGTCAAAATGAAAAAAGAAACGAGAGTGCTTCTTGAGGAAGCAGCAGACTACACATCGCCGGAGATTAGAATGTATGAAACAAAGATGGAAATGGCAGGCCTTTTAAAGGAGCAGTCCCGTTTTCAATCATCCCTGATGATTCTGATGATGGGACTCCTGACCTTTCGGTCCAGGGTCCGCATATTCATTTCCGCTATGCTGAAAACATATCGTGCGTCTTCGGTTAAAAGAAGGTGAAGAAGATGGAAACAAAAACATCAAAAAAAATATTTGTCGGGATTCTGATTGCCATTGTCATAGCCGGTCTCATTGACTGCGGCCTATATGCCTACCGCAATCTGGACAGACCTGCAAGAGGTCTGTTGACAGCAGAACCCCTGAATGCAGAAAAAGTAGAAAAAATCATAGAGCCGCAAAGCAATCTTGTTACAGCCAGCTATGTATATACCAACAGCGAAACCTATGAGGATTCTGCATACTTCTATGAATGGAAAATCCCATTCACAACAACAAACGTAAAATTCACATATTCCGGCACCATCAATATCGGGTTTGACATGTCTGCGCTTCTGATTGAAACTGTAGATAATGAAAAAAATGAGATCCGGATATCCCTTCCGCAGGCACAGATTGTATCCTGTGAAATCGATCCCGGTTCATATCATTACAGTTATGAAAACTATTCCATGTTTCATGAATTTACAATGGATGATGTAACCGACACGCTGGATCAGCTGAAAGAAAAAATGATAACCAGGGCATCATCCGATGAAACTTTCATGAAAGAAGCATCCGAGACAGGCCGGGCAATCATCACAAACCTT
>JAZRWY010000059.1:0-16368 GCA_045599945.1 Anaerovoracaceae bacterium
TTCCGTTAAAGATCACGTCCTCCATCTTTCCGCCTCTGAGGGATTTGGCACTCTGTTCTCCCAGCACCCATCGGATGGCATCCGAAAGGTTGGATTTTCCGCTGCCATTCGGTCCAACAATGCATGTCACTCCCGGATGAAATGCTATTGTAACCGGTTCTGCAAATGATTTGAACCCGTGCATGTATATCTTCTTAAAATACATTCATTATCCTCTTTCCAGAGCTTCCTTTGCGGCGCTCTGCTCTGCTTCTTTTTTGGTCTTTCCTTCCCCATGACCCTGAACCTTTCCATCCAGATAAACACTTACATAAAAATATTTATCATGGTCCGGTCCTTCTTCCCGGTCCACTCTGTACTCAATTCTGTGGTTTCCGGAGGCCTGAATCTTTTCCTGCAGCGCAGACTTGTAATCTTTCAGAAGTCTGCCTGCCATCGCTTCCTGCAATGCGGCTTCACTGATGGTCAGCACAAACTGATGTGCCTTCTCGTAGCCGCCGTCCAGGTAAATGGCTCCGATGAGAGCCTCAATGGCATCCGCTAGAATGGAGGAGCGATATCTTCCGCCATTTCTGGATTCACCATTCCCCATGTCCATGTATTCACCGATTTTGAAATCTCCGCCGACGACAGCCAGAGTCTTTTCACAGACGACAGCAGCACGAAGCTTGGTGAGCCTTCCTTCATCTGCATCGGGAAGTCTCTTGAACAGTTCTTCTCCCGCAATGGCATCCAGGTATGCATCCCCCAGAAATTCCAGCCGCTCATTGCTGCAGACTTTTTCTTCCTGGTGCTCCCGTATATATGAACTATGGGTCAGAGCCTCCTTCAAAAGTTTTTTATTTTTAAATTCATATCCAATGACTTTTTCAAAATCACTGAACTTCTTCTCCTGCATCAACAGTCAGTTCCTCCATTGCATCCGTAATCTGTCCTACTACGTTTTCTTCAGCAAATACAACACCTCTTAAAATGGCATTCTTTACTGCATTTGCATCCGATGATCCATGCATTTTTATCACATGACCATTCACACCCAGTATTGGTGCACCGCCGATTTCTGTATAATCGAAATCCGCTTTCAGTTCCTTGATTTTCCCGGCAAGCATCACCGCTCCCATTTTTGCTGCCATGCCATCTGTGAATTTTTTCTTTATTTCCTTTAGAATCTTCAGCGCCATTCCTTCCGAGAGCTTTAAGATGGTATTCCCCGTAAAGCCATCGCAGACAATGACATCACAAACACCATATGGCATTTCCCTTGCCTCAACATTTCCAATGAAATTGATGAGATCCGTCTGCTTCAGCAGCTGATATGTCTCCTTTGTCAGGGTATTTCCTTTGTGCTCTTCTGCCCCGATATTCGCAAGTCCTACGGTCGCATTCTTCCGGCCGAGAACCTTTTCCATGTAGATGCTGCCCATGACTGCAAATTCCTGCAGATTCTTCGGCTTGCATTCTGCATTGGCACCTGCATCTACGATGATGGATGGAATTCCTCCAAGAATCGGATAGATTGATGTGATGGCAGGTCTGTCAATGCCGGAAATTCTGCCAAGAATCAGAAGAGCGCCTGCCATGTATGCTCCCGTATTGCCTGCGGAAACAAAAAGGTCTCCCTTGCCGTCTTTCAGCATGTTCAGCCCTTTCACCATGGAAGAATCCTTTTTCCTTCTGACTGCCTTGATTGGCGAATCTTCATTCTCTATCACTTCACTGGCATGAATGACGGAAATTCTGTTTTCGTCATAATCATATTTCGCCAGTTCCCTGTAGATGTCTTCTTCTCTTCCCAATATGAGAATTTCAATCCTGCTATCTGTCTTAACGGCTTCAATAGCCCCTTTCACTATCTCAAGCGGTGCATGATCTCCGCCCATTCCATCTAATAATACTTTCATTACGATCCCTTTCATGATGTAAAAAAATATATAACTATACATCATTTATTGTACCACAACCCATAGGGCATTGCAAAGAAAAAGGGGCCTGCTTAAGGTCCCACTTTCATTCCATTTTCTTTATTTCAGTAATTCTTTCAGTTTGGATAATCGATCCAGCGCTTCCTGAAGGGTTTCCTCACTTCTGGCAAAATGAAGCCGGATATATGTATTGACCTCTTCCCGGAAAAAACTGGATCCCGGTACTGCCGCAACGCCGATATTCTTAATCATCCATTCACAGAACTCATAATCGGAAAAACCCTGAAACTGCGGAAGCTCCAGAAATTCCTCCACATCAATCATGACAAAATATGTTCCCTGCGGCACGTTATGCTTCAGCCCGATGTCATCGAGTCCCTTCATGAAGAAATCTCTTTTTCTTCTGTACAGGGCATTCAGTTCATCATAATATTCATCTCCGGCACGAAGCCCTGCGGTGACTGCTTCCTGCAGCGGAGCAGGCGCACCTACCGTCAGAAAGTCATGCACCTTCTTTGCGGCTTCCACAACCTCTGCATTTCCAATCAGATATCCGATTCTCCAGCCTGTAATGGAGAATGTCTTGGAAAGTGAATTGCAGGTGATGACATTGTTCCACATGCCCGGAAGACCTGAAATATATGTATGCTCATAAGGCGCATATACCAGATGCTCATATACTTCATCCGTTACTACATACGCATCATATTTTACTGCAAGCGCACCGATGGCTGCCAGTTCATCTCTTGTGAATACTTTTCCGCTCGGGTTCGATGGGTTGCATACGATAATTGCCTTTGCCCCATCCTGAAATCCCTGTTCAATGAGATGGATGTCAAAATCATATTCCGGCGGTACAAGCGGAATGTAGATCGGCTCTGCACCGGAAAGAATGGTATCTGCACCATAGTTTTCATAAAACGGCGAGAATACCATGACCTTGTCTCCTGGATTTACAATGGTCATCATGGCACACATCATGGATTCCGTCCCTCCGCATGTAATCACGATTTCCGTATCCGGGTCAATGGTTCTTCCTATTCTTCTGCTCTGCTTTTCTGCAAGCGCCTCACGAAGATTCTGCGCGCCAAAAGTGATGGAATACTGGTGCGGTCCCTTATGTGCCACTTCCGCAAGGGTATCCATCAGAATCTGCGGCGGATCAAAATCCGGAAAGCCCTGCGACAGATTAATCGCTCCATACTTATTTGAAATTCTTGTCATTCTACGGATTACGGAATCCGTAAACAGCTGTGCTCTGTTACTGATCTGCGGCATTGTTTATCTCCAATCTTCTGTTTCTAGTTATATTATACCTCATTCTGTCCATAACCGGCTGCACTTTTCACGGTCCTGCTTAAATATTTTATGACTTCCACGGGATACCTTCCTGCTGCTGTTTCTCCCGTAACCATGACGCTGGCTGCACCGTCACATACTGCGTTATATATGTCACTGACTTCCGCTCTTGTGGGAACTGCACTTTGCTCCATGCTGGAAAGCAACTGCGTCACAACCATGAACGGCATGCTTTTATTTCTGCATCGTTTCGCCAGATTTTTCTGGATGCCCGGAAGTTCCCATAGGGGCATGGAATTTCCCAGGTCTCCCCTTGCTATGACAATTTCATCTGCCAGACCAAAGAAACTTTCCAGATTCTCGATGCCCTGCCTGTTTTCAATTTTTGCAAAAAGCTTCAGGTTTTCATCTGCAGAATCCATGACTTTTCTTACAGTTTCCAGGTCCTCTCTGCTTCTGGTAAACGGCTGCATCACCCCATAAATGCCAAGAGCCGCGCCGTCATGAATATTCATCCGGTCCTGCTCTGTGACAGCAGGCATATCGATTGCAGTTCCTAAAACTGCAACGCTCTTTTCCGGTAACAGGCGTCCGCCTCTGATTACCTGGGCACGGCAGCTGTCTTTCATTCGGAGCAGAATCTTTCCATCATCAAAAGATACTTCCTTTCCTGCAGACAGATGCTCCAGGACAGTTTGCGGAACCGGCACGTCCTGCCCCAAAAGGACAGTTTCACCATCTTCCAGATGGATGATTCCGGGAAAACCACCAATGCGCAGCTCAGGTCCTATCAGGTCGATCAATATCCTGATCTCTGCTCCGCATTCCTTTGCCGCCTGCTGTATTTTCCTGATTGCAGGTTCTGCTTCTCTCACACTGATATGTGATGTGTTCAGACGCATTCCTGTCATTCCTTCGTCTATCATCCGTTTCAGAATCTCAATATCTGCACAGGACGGTCCGAAAGTGCCATAAATATCTATCATTCCATCCACTCTTTCATCCAGCTTAATATGTCTTCAAATACTTCCTTCCGGTTTGTTTCATTTAGCATCTCGTGACGTCCGCCTTCATAAAGTCTGACTTTGACATTCCGAAGCCCCGCTTTCCGGAAAGCGGCCGCTGCGCGTTCCACGCCTTTTCCGTATTCTCCGACCGGATCTTCCTTTCCGCTCAGGAACAGTACCGGCTTGTACCGGTCCATCTTTTTTATATTCTTCAGATCTGTGACATACTGTATTCCTTTCAACATGTCTGCATAAAGCCCCGCTTTTGCAGCAAAACCGCATAAATCATCGGAAACATACTTCTGCACCTGCTGCTCGTCTCTGGAAAGCCAGTCAAAGTCCGTCTTCGGATTGCTGATTTTCTTCAGGTATCCTCCCATGGTCAGCTTTGCCAGTTTCTTTCCGTCTCCATCATATCCGTTTTTTCTGATTTCCTCTGCCGCAATCCTGTTTCCTGCAGCAATCATCAGTTTCCCCTGATGACCGGTACCTGACAGAATTGCAAGGTCATACTTCTCCGGATAATCTGCCATGTATGTTCTTGCAAGAAAACTTCCCATGGAATGTCCAAACAGAACATACTTTACATCCGGATAGGATGCATGCATCCTGTCATGCAGCGCAGCCATGTCCCCGGCTGCATGGCGCCATCCGTTCTCTTCATGGAATCTTCCCTTTTCACGTTCCTCTGCAATGCTCTTTCCATGCCCCAGATGGTCATTTCCAACGGCAAGATATCCGTGGTCTGCCAGAAAACGCATGAAATCTCTATATCTGTCAATATGCTCTGCGATCCCGTGAGAAATCTGGACAATTCCCCGGATTTCACCTTCCGGAATGCACATCAGCGCATGAATTCTGTTCGTTCCTGTGGATGACTCATAATATATGCTGTCAAACCGGTCCATTTCCTCTTCCTTTCTGTAAGCAGCCTCTCTTGCTGTTCCATCATAGATTCTCGGCTTTCCGATGGATGTTTTTTTGTATTCAACGGCCAGCTGCGGACAGCCATTGATACATGCCATGCAGTGGGTACAATGCTCTCCCCAGGAAGGTTTTCCGGAAATCATATGAATATTGCTGCATGGGCAGTGCTGCTCGCAGAATCCGCATCCGTTACATAGGTCCGTCGTATGAAATCCCTTTGCATTGACAAACAGTCTGTAGAAAGGCTGATTGATGAATCTGCTCTTGATATTGTCTCCTCTTCTCCGGTGATGGTCGAAAAGATCCAGTCTTTCCTTGATGAATCTTACGATACGATCTGCTTCGGAAAGCGCCGCCCGGATGATTTCATCCACTTCCTCCTGACCAGGAACATCAAACATGGCTGTATAGTTTTCCGGCATCTTTATGCCTTTTACCCCATGGTATGTCAGCCCTTTCTTTTTGCAGAGCTTCCGTATGTACCAGTCCGCATTTCCAATGTCGTCTCCGCAGGTCATGACAAAATATGCATCCGGACTTCCCTGAAACTCCGATTCCAGAAGAAACTCCTCGAATACTTTCGGCAGTCTCCACGCATAGGTCGGCGCAACAAAAATCCACGGAGTGTCCGATTCATATGTCTCATAAGCTCTGCGCCGGATTGCTCCGAAGGAGTCCAGACATGCCTCTCCCAGGCCTTCCGCTATTCTTTCTGCAATGATTCTGCTGTTTCCTGTCCCTGTAAAAAATATAACCATGATATTTTCGCCTCTATAAATAATCCTTGATATCCTTTAAATTCTGAACCACATGATCAACATGCAACCCTTCCGGAAGATCTTTTCCTTCCTGGTTATACCAGCAGGTCTTCATTCCCGCATTTCCGCCGCCTGACATGTCCGAAGTCAGGGAATCGCCGATCATCATGCATTCCGATGGTGAAATTCCTCCCAGTCTTTCAAATGCAAGGGAAAAGAATTCCTTCGATGGCTTTGAAACGCCCATTTCCTCCGAAATGAAATGATAGTCAAAAAACGAAAGAAGGCCGCCTCTTTTCAGACGGTTTGTCTGCTGGTAGTACGGTCCGTTACTTGCTGTGCATAAAATATATTTTCCCTGCAGATATTCCAGAAGTTCTTTTGCACCATCCATGAGAATGGCACTGTCATCCAGACACTTTCTGAAATATTTTTCAAAAGAAGGTCCATCAAAATCTATGGAAAGCTCCTGAAAAACTGCACGGAACCGGACCTTTTCCAGTTCTTCAAAAGTCAGTTCTCCCCGCTCGATCTGCGCCCAGTATGAAAGATTGATTCTCGTAAAAACATCATACATCCAGGGCTCATATGCCCGCAGTCCAAATGTGCGGAATCCGTTTTCGAGCGCTTCCTTTACATATCCATCAAAGGAAAGAAGTGTATTGTCTATGTCAATAAATACTGCTTTTACCATGTCACTCCTCATATGACGTCACAAAAATTCCGCCGCCGCTTACGCTTACATTGTATTCCTTTTCTTCTCCCTCTGAGCTGCTGAACAGGATGTCTGTATTTCCATCTTTTGCAGATCGGATTTCTGCCGTACCGTCCTGAATCTCCACCGTCAGAATGCTACCATCCTTCACGGCATAATCCCAGGTTCCTTCGCCGAGACTGATTTCTGCACAGGTGGACAGGCCGTGGTAATATCCAGTACCTGCCATAACCAGCACAAGAAATGCAATCAGCACCATCCGGTGGCTTTTCCGGCTGAAAAGCACAAAGATGAGAAAAACAGCCAGAAGAATGCAAAAGACCATGCTGATCAGATGATCCGGGAAGGAAAATCTGGCAGAAAAGGCATATTCGATGCCGGTCCATCCGAGAAAACCGATGGGTACCGCTAGAATAAGAACGCTCAGCCAGTTCTTTTTCTTTAGCTGATAGGCAATGGCAGCTCCCGGGATGGTCAATATGGTCATCATTCCCCAAAACCTGTAATAGTGGAAAATTCCCAGTCCTTCCGGAGAAAACGGTACCTGAAGAAGATAGATCAGCGGCTGACTGATCAGAAAGAATACAAAACATTTCAAACATGCTTCCTTTACAGAGTCACAGTTCAGTATGATAATCAGCGCCAGCAATATCCAGCATTCCAGACTGATTCCAATGTCCTGAAGGGATGTATCCTTCAATTTATCAATCACCATCACAGCGGCAGTAAATGTTGCCGCCGCGATGGCGAGCAATGCCACTTTGAGCCAGGTCATATTAATGTTTTCAAACAATCCTCTTAATGCTTTCATGTTCTCTTTATCTGTAATCCGCTGCCCGGAGCGCCGTTCCCATCAGATGGTTCACGATGGTCCATCTTGTCACTACACCCGCCAGTTTATCGTCGTCATCAATGACTGCAACCTTCTTCAGTTTCTTTTTTGCCATGATTTCTGCTACCAGTTCGATTTCTGTATCATCCCGCACGGTAATGATCTTATGGCTCGCGATGGTCATGAGATTCATGTCCAGAAGATCTCTGAGTTTTTCTCCGGCCGTTGACCGGTCAATGTCAACAGCGCCGAACTCTTCGCTTAATCCAAAGAAATGATGTTTCTTTCCGGATATGTGCCTCAGAATGTCTGCATCCGAGATATATCCAACCACTTCCTTCTCCTGACTGACAACAGGAACTGCGCTGACTTCCTTATGATACAGGAATTCAAGGGCATCACCGATGGATTCACTTTCATAGAGATAATATGTATCTCTTTCCATTATTTCACAAATCTGATTTCCCATTATTTCTCCCTCTTCTTTCTATCTACTGCAAAGAATACAATGACCAGAGCTACAGCCGAAAGGATTGCCGATCCTATGAATGCCGCGTTGATTCCGACGCAGGTGGCATGGACAGTTCCTGTATCTGCCAGCATGATGCTGACCATGCTCATTACCGTTACGAGTAGCGCCGTTCCAAGGGAACCGGACATCTGTCTCATGGTATTTGCAATGGCATTTCCATGCGCAATCATTTCATTTTCCAGAGCATTGATTCCCCATGTATTCATCGGCATGTTGGTACATGCAATGCCCATTGCTCTGATGGTATATGCAACAACCAGCAGCCATAAAGGCATGTCTTCAGTCATGATGCACATGTACAGTGTTGCCACCACCAGAATGACACAGCCGGTTAATGCGATTTTTCTCGGGCCGATTCTGTCAAAAAGATTTCCTGTGATTGGGCTTAATATGCACATGAACAGTGCGCCCGGCATCATGGCAAGCCCGGAATAAAACGCCGAATATCCAAGAACATTCTGGATATAGATGGGGGTCAGTACGGTTGCTACCATTAACGATGCGTTGATAATCATGATGACTACGACAGACCTTGCAAAATCCTTCACCTTTAATAAGGCCAGATTCAGGAACGGTTCCTCTGCATGAAGCTGCCTGCGGGCAAATACCCATAACAGAAGACTTCCCAGAATCAGCGGTACAATTACAATGGCATGATTCCATCCATAGCTTCCTGCATAGGAAAAGCCGAACAGAAGACCTCCAAATGACAGGGTCGAAAGGATAATGGAGATCACATCCAGATGCACATCATTCCGTTCCCCTATGTTCTTGAGGAATACCATGGCAAACAGGATGTCGATCACGCAGGCAGCCGCTATGTACCAGAAGATCAGATGCCAGTCATACTTTACAATCATGATGCCGGAAACGGTTGGCCCGATGGCCGGTGCAAAGTTAACGACAACACCGACAATACCCATGGCAAGCCCGCGCTTTGTCTTTGGAAATATTCTCATCATGCATACGGTTCCCAGCGGGAACTGTATGCCGGCGCCCATCGCCTGAAGCACCCTTCCTGCAAGCACAATCATGAAATTCGGCGCAGCAGCAACGAAAACTGCTCCTATGGCAAATACTCCCATGGAGACTGCAAACAGCTGTCTGGTGGTAAAACGGTCGATCAGATATGCCGTAACAGGAACCATGACACCGTTCACAAGCAGGAATATGGTCGTCAGCCATTGAGCAGTTGATGCATCAATGGCATATTCCACCATGATGCTTGGTATTGCAGGTCCAAGAAGTGTCTGGTTGAAAAAGGAGATAAATCCACCCGATATCAGGATGAATATGGCAAACATGTCCCGGTTCGTAACACCAAGCCGGTTGACATGCTGGCTCCTGATCCTCCTCTTTCGTTTCAGCGCACGTTTCATTGCCTTTCTGTGTGCAAAAGTTTTCTTTAATCCCATGAATAAATACACCTTCTTTATCTGAATCCGGAACATCATCTCATGCCCACTTCTGATGATGCTTCCTGCATTTTTCTCCTTCAAAAGGAAATCCCAGACATTTGTCTGGGCATGCTTACTATTCTGGCAGCCAGGTATTCGGAATTCCCATCGGACCGCTTCCTTCTTCCCTGTATTTGATTCTGTTCCTTTCCAGAGTCTTCAGAAACGCCTTGTAGTAATCATCATTGGAAAAACCCTGAATGAATGCGATATCAAACCATGCATTCTCTGCATTGATTTCAATAAACAACGTTTCGTAGGTGGACCCATCGGTAATATTGTACATGGAGTCGATGAACGGCTCGATGCTTCCCAGTCCAACCTGTCCAACATAGCTGATGGAAAACGTATTGTTGGTTGCAGTATCCAGAGCAATGTCTCCAATCAGTTTCTTTTTTTCTTCAAATGAAAGATCATCCACACTTTCATAGAGTTTTTTGGTATCTCCAAAGAATTTCCATGCATTTTCCGGCTGAGAGTTCAGCATGGTCATGCCTCTGGATACCGTGCAAAGCTCTCTGGTTGTCTTCTCTTTGATTCCCGGTCTGTAAATCAGCGGAAACGATTTGCACAGCTGACGATAGTTATGCTTTGTTCCAAGCGCACCTCTGCAGTTCAGTGATACATCACATACCAGATTCTGTTCCAGTTCAGGATGCAGTGACCAGATGGCTTCTGCTGCCAGAACAGCGCCTAATGTGCAAGGGCTTCCGTCGCTGATGCTGTTATATCTCATGAAATCCTTCTGACTGACCTTCACATAATGTACGGTCGGTGTGAAATCATTGACAAGTCCGCCATTTTTGAGACGGAAGAAATCACCCCGGTCCGGTTCAAAGAAATCTTCTGCATGTTCAAATATCTCCGGATTACACGGCTCATCTGCCTCATCCTCAAAAAGCGGATCATCTGCAAGATTGATGCCTCTGGCATTCAGCGGCGCATCAAATGCCTCACAGATATAATAGTAGAGCAGCGTCTTTACAAGCGGATAGATTCCTGCTCCATCGGCCACAACATGAGAAACAAAGACACTTACTTCACAATCGAAATATGAGACTGCCAGCATATGATAGTTTACTTCCGGACTTCCAAGGTCCAGGACTTCCGGCCCTTCATAGCATACAACCGGAAGGTCATTCGGAACCGTCACATATTCTTCTCCATCTCTTAAGACACGAAGCTTAAAATATGGATATCTCTGCATCGTCTTTTCCAGCGCTCTCTCCAGAACGTCCGGAACGATGGGTTCTACCAGATCTGTCTTGATGCGGATATTAAACGGCATTTCCTTTGTGGATATGTAAAACTGCGGGTCGTAGTACTTGGATTTCATATTTTTCTCCATTTTTCAATAGTTTGCTAGATATAGTATAATATTATATTCGGACAATGGCAATGACTAACAGTCATATTTCATGACTTCCGGATGACAGCTGATTCCATACTGGGGACAGGTAAAGCACTCGAAGAAGTCGGGCGCTTCCTCTCTTGGAATGGAAACATAGCCGAATTTCTTTTCAAAATACCGCGGCGCTCTTGCCACAAGGTAGACGGTTTTCGCACCTTCTGCTTCTGCCTCTTCAAGAAGCAGCTGCATCAGTTTTTGCCCTGTCCCTGTATTCCGATATGCCTCATTGACTGCAATCCCATCGCAGATAAACTTTCCTTCCCTTAATGCCAGAACAATTCCGCCCTGAAGATTTCCTTCTTCATCCACAGCCTTCCAGCATTTCACAATGTCTGTGGGGACCGGTTCATCCTCCGAAAACTCCAGTTCATTCTTTATGAACATGGGAACCAGAGCATCATAGTCCTCCGTCACTTCTATGAATAAATCTTTCATAATAATCTTTTTCCTCTTTTGAAACAAATATGCTGAGTGCATCATGCTTTACTTCAAACTTAAGCGGAATCTTCTCGCCGTGCTCCCCATCAATATCCGTCGGAATGTCCTCCGGTGATTCGATGAGAAGTTCTGCCGTCTTGAACGTAAGGACTCTTTTATCATCGAGATGTTCTCCCCGAAGCACCTTCAGCGCAAGGGGCATCAATTCAAGAATCGGCATCTTCCGGAACAGAATGACATTCAATAAGCCGTCATTGATTTCACTATCCGGCGAAAGTTTTCTGAATCCACCTGCTGACGAACCGTTCATGACAATCATGAACAGCATTTTTTCTTTATATACCTTTTCCGGCGTTGTAAGTGTCACCGGAATGGCATGAAGTTCCGGGATTTCCGATGCACCGGTGATATAGTATGCAAATCTTCCGATGGCATTTTTCAGATTCGGATCCGTCTTCTGGCTGACATCTACCATGTTGCCAAGCGCCGCAACATTGATGAAGTTCTTGCCGTTCACAACACCAATGTCCGCAGGAATGACATGTTCTCCCAGCGCTATGTCAATCATGCCTTCAATCTGGTCGGGAATTTCGAAATAGGAAGCAAAGTCATTGGCCGTTCCTGCCGGAAATACAGAAATGGGAATATTGATTCCATTTCTGAGCATTGCATTGACACATACATTGATGGTTCCATCTCCGCCGGCCACGACCACCTGACGGAATTCCTCCGGATCAATCTGCTGAAAAACCTGATCCAGAAGGTCAAATTCTGCTGCACGCACCGGTATTACGGTCAGCCTCTTCTCCTGAAACTTTTCTATTACCGTATCCAGATGGGTCCGGAACATTCCATTCCCGGATCTCGGATTATAGAAAAACAGCACCTTCTTCTTATTTGATTCTGTCATGACACATCCTCCGCATTTCACCTATGAGATATAGGGAGCCTGCAAACAGTATGCAGGAATAATTGTCTTTTCTTTTCCATGCAGCTTCAAACGCGTCATCCGGTGATGCATATGCTGTGCACCGGATTCCTTTTTCATCAAATCTTCTTTTCAGTCCATCAGCATCCATTTTCCTTGCATTCATCGGTTCTGTTACGATGAATTCCTCTGCAATTCTGGAAAACTGCCCGATGATTCCGTCCACATCCTTATCTGCCAGCATGCCGCATACCATGAGAACGTCTTTTTTATCAAAATATTTCTCCATGGTGTCGGCCAGCGCCCTGGCCCCATCAAGATTATGGGCGCCATCCAGTATGATGTGCGGATTCTCCTGCATGATTTCAAATCTGGCAACCTGCCTTGCCCGCCGGATTCCCTCAAGGAATTTTTCTCTATTGAGACTAATATATCCTTTTCTTCTCAGAACTTCAATAGTACTTAAGGCGCATTTCAGATTTTTCACCTGATGTTCACCCGGCATACATGCTTCCACATCCTCATAACGGATTCCGTCCAGGACAAAGGAACAGATATTTCCATTCAGCGTCTGCCTTGCGTATACTGTTTTCATTCTGAAGTCATTTGTCACATCAATGAGCTCTGCCTTTTTCTCGTAGCAGGTTCTGGCAATGACTTCTCTGGCACCTTTGTCCTCCACATTGGATACCACCGGGCAGCCTTCCTTGATGATTCCTGCTTTTTCAGCAGCAATCTCTTCCAGCGTATTTCCCAGCCGGTCCATGTGGTCATATCCAATGGATGTAATGACGCAGGCCAGCGGCTTCTGGATGATATTCGTGGAATCTCCCCTTCCGCCAAGGCCAACCTCGAGAATCACAAAATCCGGATTCTTTTTTGCAAAATACAAAAAGCATATGGCTGTAATGACTTCGAATTCCGTAGGAGAATCAAAACCCTCCTTTGTCATCTGCTCCACTTTCGCAAGAACAATATTGGAGATCTCTTCCAGTTCTTCATCCGTAATCAGTTTTCCATCAAACTCGATACGTTCATTGAACACTTCAATGAATGGAGATGTAAACAGCCCCACCTTGTATCCGTTTGCGCAAAGCGCTTCATATATGTACCTGCATACAGATCCCTTTCCATTGGTTCCTGCAACATGAATAACTTTAAGAGCTTCCTGGGGATTTCCAAGAAGCTCCATAAGTACGTTCATACGTTCCAGACCAAGGACACTTCCGAATCTGCTAAAATCTTCTATCCTGTCTATTACGTTCATTTCCTACAGTTTCTTTTCTACGCTTGCCAGACGGTCTACCACCTTCGCAAGCATCTCTTCATACATTACCTGCTTATCTCTTTCTGCCTGGATGACCTTTTCCGGAGCTTTTGAAACAAAGCCCTGGTTGGAAAGCTTTCCGACAACTCTCTTTACTTCGCCTTCCAGTCTCTTCTTTTCTTTTGTAAGCCTTTCAAACTCTGCCTGATAGTCCAGAAGATCATCCGTAGGAATATAGATTTCAGCACCTGCAATTACTGCACTCATTACATCCTCTGTAATGCTTTCCTTATCTTCTGTGAATGTGATAGCAGTGATATTTGCAAGAGCCTTTATGTATCTTTCGCTGTTTCTGATGACTGCCATGTCTTCGCCTTCTGCAAGGATGAATGCTCTCAGCTTCTTAGACGGTGCAGCTTCTGCTTCCGCCCGGATATTTCTGATTGCCCGGATTGCTTCCATTGCCATCTCAAGAGTCTTCACCTCTTCAGGGAATGCATAATCTTCCCTGAATACCGGCCACTTGGCAAGGATCAGGAAGTTGTTCGGATTATCTTCATCCTTTTCTTCCGGAAGATAGCTCCAGATTTCTTCTGTAATGAATGGCATGAACGGGTGAAGAAGCGCAAGCATGTCTTTCAGAGCCTTTACCAGTACTGCTCTTGCAACCTGCTTATCCTCTTCATCATCACCATAAAGTCTTCCCTTTACAATTTCGATATACCAGTCGCAGTATTCATTCCAGATCAGATCATATGCTCTCTGTCCTGCAAGCGCCAGGTCATATCTTTCCATTGCAGTCTGGATATATTTTGCGGCATCATTTACTCTTGAAAGAATCCACTGATCCTCGTCACGGAGCCTTGCCATGTCGAAGTTCATTTCCTTAAAGTTTCCTTCGTCATCCTGAAGATTCATAATAACGAATCTTGATGCATTCCATAACTTGTTCGCAAAGTTTCTTGCATTCTCCAGTCTGTCTTCCGTAAACCTCATGTCATTACCAGGCGTGATACCTGTTGAAAGCATGAATCTAAGCGCATCTGCGCCATACTGGTCGATGACTTCCAGAGGATCGATGCCGTTCCCAAGGGACTTACTCATCTTACGTCCCTGCGCATCTCTTACAAGGCCATGGATGTATACGTCATAAAATGGAATCTCGTCCATGTATTCAAGTCCTGAGAACATCATTCTTACAACCCAGAAGAAGATGATATCGTATCCTGTTACCATTGTAGTCGTAGGATAGAAATACTTCAGGTCTTCTGTCTCATCCGGCCAGCCAAGGGTTGAGAACGGCCAAAGTGCCGATGAGAACCATGTATCCAGTACGTCTTCATCCTGCGTAAGATGCGTGCATCCGCACTTCGGACACTTTTCAGGCGCATCATAGGATACCACCAGCTCGCCGCATTCGTCGCAGTAATATGCAGGAATTCTATGTCCCCACCAAAGCTGTCTCGAAATGCACCAGTCACGGATTTCTTCCAGCCAGTGGAAATATATTTTATCAAATCTTTCCGGAATAAACTTTGTTCTGCCGTCTTTTACTGCTTCAATGGCAGGCTTGGCAAGCTCTTCCATTGCTACGAACCACTGGTCGGAGATCATGTCTTCGATGACAGTATGGCATCTGTAGCATGTTCCCATAGGGATTACCTTTTCTTCCGTCTTTACAAGGAATCCACCTGCTTCCAGGTCATTCACCCAGTTCTTCCGGCATTCGTATCTGTCCTGACCTTCATACTTTCCGGCAAGTTCATTCATTGTAGCATCCCCATTGATGCAGCTGAACATTGGAAGGTTGTGTCTGAGACCGACTTCAAAGTCGTTCGGGTCATGTGCCGGAGTGATCTTTACAGCACCGGTACCCTTTTCCGGATCCGGATATGGGTCTGCGATGATTGGAATCTTCTTGTTGACCAATGGAAGGATTACTTCCTTTCCGATCACATCCTTATATCTTTCGTCATCGCCTCTGACTGCAATTGCCTCATCGGCGAACATGGTTTCAGGTCTTGATGTTGCAACGATGATTCCGTCAAAATCGGCGGTAGGCTCTACAGCAGGATACTTGAAGTACCAGTATTTTCCGTTCTTATCCTCATGCTCTACTTCCGCATCGGAAAGGGATGTTCCGCATACCGGACACCAGTTAACCAGTCTGTGGCCTCTGTAGATCAGGCCTTTTTCATATAGCTTGATGAATGCTGACTTTACAGCTGCATTGCAGCCTTCATCCATGGTAAATCTTTCTCTTTCCCAGTCACAGGAGTCCCCAAGCTTACGGCACTGCTTCGTGATTCTTCCGCCGTATTCTTCCTTCCATGCCCATGCACGTTTCAGGAATTCTTCTCTTCCCAGGTCTTCCTTTTCAAGGCCCTCTTCTTCTCTGATTTTATCTACAACCTTTACTTCTGTTGCAATGGATGCATGGTCTGAGCCCGGAAGCCATAAAGCGCTGTATCCCTGCATTCTCTTCCATCTGATCAGGATGTCCTGAAGAGTATGGTCCAGTGCATGTCCCATGTGAAGCTGTCCCGTAATATTCGGAGGCGGCATTGAAATCGTGTAAGGCGTCTTCTTTTCATCGATAATGGCTCTAAATGCACCGTTATCCTCCCACATTTCATAGATCCTGTCTTCAAATGCCTTAGGATCATATGTCTTCGCTAAGTTTTTCTGCATGTTTTTTCTCCTTTTTTTGTTTTCTCTGCTGCAGATTTTTCCAAAAGAAAAGCCCTCCGCAGCCGGGCTGCAAAGGACGAAAATATTTTCCGCGGTACCACCTTTGTTCCCATGAAAGATCATGGGCACTCATTTGTATTAAAACTCAGAAGCAACCTTCAGATGCCGTTTTCCATGAAACCTC
>JAZRWY010000060.1:0-30294 GCA_045599945.1 Anaerovoracaceae bacterium
GGTTGTTCGATGAATATATATTACAAGAATAAATGTTCTTTGTCAATAGAATATACGAAAAAATGTTCTTATTTATTCAATATTAAGAATTTCTGTTCACAAAATCCAGCATGTGACGGATGAAAACCTTTTGAAGATTGGTCTGCATGTCAGAAGCTTCAGTTGTTGCCATGCAGATTTTTCTTTTCTGCTGCGGATTCAGGTTTCGCACCGTTACGGGTATGTTCAGGCTTCTTAGCATGGAATCTGTTATGATACCGACGCCAAACCCCTGCCGAATCATTTCAAGAGCCGCCCGGTCATCAGTGAATTCATGTGCCGGCTGGACCTTATGGCCGACAAATGCATCATCCAGAAGCTGCCGGCATCCTTTATATTGGGATATGATTGGATATTTCAGCAGTTCTTCGATAGAGATGCTGTTTTTTTCTGCCAGCGGATGATGTTCAGAAAGAACTGCCAGCATGTTATCTTCCATCAGTGGAACCGCCTGATATTGCCTGGCATAGGAGACAGGCAGAAAGGCGATATCCACCCTTCCCTTTTCCAGATTTGCACAGATCTCATCATAGGTTCCATCCATCAGTTCAAAGGACGTCTTCGGATATTTTTTCGTGAATTCTTTTAATGCATCTGGTATGATTTCTGTGATGATGCTTGGAAATGCGGCAATTCTGATGGTTCCTTCCACTTTGCCATTCAGATTCAGAATGGTCTGTGTCAGTTTTTCGTATTGATTGACCATTGCCCGTATTTCCGGAAGGATTTTTTCCCCGTTTGCGGTGAGGGTTACGCCGCTTTTGTTTCGTATGAATACAGGAAAACCTGTTTCCTTTTCGAGTGCGCTGATTGCATGACTGACACCGGACTGTGTATAATTCATGATTTCTGCTGTTCTGGTGATATTTCCGGTTTCAGCAGCTTTAAGAAAGATTTCATATTTTTTCATCCATACCTCCATTACAATTAGTAATGTTTAACAGTACAAACATTCGCTTTTCAAATACATATCCATCATATATCATTAGGATATGAAATGCAAGAAATGGAGGAAATGTCATGAATGCAAAACTGGAAATGATCCTTGCAATGATAATTTTCGGAAGCGTCGGCCTGTTTGCCAGCTTTGTAAGCGTTCCCAGCTGCCTGGTAGCGTTTTTTAGAGGCGTCAGCGGTCTGCTTTGTCTCGTTTTGTTCTTTATTTTTACAAAAAGAAACATAGACCGGGAAAGCATCCGCAGAAACCGGAAGCTACTCATACTGTCAGGGCTAGCCATGGGCATGAACTGGGCAGCGCTTTATGAAGCGTATCACCATACGACCGTAGCCATTACCACTTTATGTACATATCTTGCGCCGATTCTGATCATTGTAGTATCACCTCTGATTTTTCATGAAAAGATTACATTCCGGAAAATTCTATGCCTGGTGATTGCCATGACAGGGCTGACCCTGATATCCGGCATCCTTTCCGGAGGATTTCCATCCGGAACAGAAGCCATAGGGATTGTGCTGGGCCTTGTAACGGCAGTATGCTACGGAACGATACTGATTGCCAACAAGTTAATGAAAGATATCGACATGCTTCTTAGAACAACTATTCAGATCGGCATTTCCATTCTGCTGACAGGACCTTATTCTATTCTGTCGGAAAACTGGAGTCAGATAGATTTTGATGCACAGTCGGTGATTGTCATCATTATCATGGGTATCTTTCATACAGCAATTGCATATTCTCTGGTATTTCATTCCATGAGCAGAATGACCGCTCAGTCCGCGGCAATCCTTACCTATGTGGATCCTGCCGTTGCCGTTCTTATTTCCGTATTCCTTCTGAATGAACCGATTGGAATCAGCGGCATTCTTGGAGCGGTTCTGATTGTAGGCGCTGCTTTGATGAGTGAAATGTCAGACCTTAGAAGATACTCTCGAATGAATTAATTTTTTACAAACGCAGTTGATTAATTGTGCAAGATGGTATAATATATAAGTGAACAGATTGGTGAACATCAATCCGTTTACAGAAAATGCAATTAACCCCTTTCACAATACTTAACTTTCTTAAAGAAAAAGCTCCATCTGGAGCTTTTTCTTTTTATGTTAGAATTCAATGGTTTCCGGTGCTTCTGAAAACGAAGAGAATATTCCTTTTGCATTCTTAAAATACAAAACCGCAGTATTATCATCATTTTCATCATACATTGTTCTTAAGTTTGGAAAATCGTCGAGCATGGCTTTCTTTGCTTCTACTCTGTCATCATTGACCAGTTCTCCGGAAAGTCTCAGCCACTTATCTCTGTTGAAGCAGCAGATTTCCACTTTCGGATTCTCTTCTATCTGTTTAAAGAAATCCTTTTTCTTTCCGGTCTGGATGTACAGCTTTCCTTCAAAGATGCTGGCCGTTCCAAAAGGTCTTACTCTCGGCTGATCACCCTCCATGGATGCAATGTAGTAAACACCGCAATCCAGAATAAAGTCTCTTACTCTTTCTATCATGATAAACCTCCTTATATAATGAATAACATGTATAATCATAATCGCATGAGTCTTTCATAAATCCGGTCACCCAGTGCAAGGATCTTATCTTTATTTCTGATGCAGTAGATAGTTACAGCGGCTACAAGTACAGCAATGACGCCGACCAGTATCCATTTCTGATCTTCGCTGAAATCTCCGACAATAATGCTGCATGTCATTGGAAGGATTCTTGCAACCATGGAAATGATAATGAAATGGATCCATTTCAGGCCGGATAGACCGGCAATGTAGCTAACCATATCCTTTGGAAAGCCCGGAATGAAATAGAACAGAAACAGAACAAAATATCCTTTTTTTGTATCCAGTTTTGAAATCAGTTCAGCAACCTTGGATTCTCCAAACAGAGTGTACAGGAAATCATGTCCAAGTACACGGCCAAGGAAAAATGTGATGGTTGAACCGATAAATACTCCTGCTACGGACAGCAGAAGCGCAAATGGTGTGCCAAACAGGTAGCCGGCAACAAATTGAAACGGCTGCCCCGGAATCACGCAGAAAATCTGCTGAAAGACCTGCGCTGCAAGATAAATGATGATGCTCTTGTTCCGGTTTTCCAGCAGGAACTTCCGGATATCGTCAACACTTGTAAACATTTCGATAATATCGTGATGAAAAAAATAGATATATAGCGGAATGCCTGCAATAATGACCAGCAGCAGCAGGAATTCAAAAATTACAAGGGTTTTTCTTTTTTCTTTCTTCATACTCAATGAACCCTAACTTTCACTTACTCTTTTATATCTCTATCAATCCTTTTTCATACAGAGCCTGTAATGCCTTGATGACACCGAATTTGGAATGTTCATAGGTAATGCCGCCCTGAAAATATACATTATATGGCTCACGGATTGGTGCATCGGCAGAAAGCTCGATGGATGAGCCCTGAACAAATGCGCCGGCCGCCATGACAACGGGATCTGCATATCCCGGCATTTCCCATGGCTCCGGACTGACATGAGAGTCAATTGGTGCAGCTGCCTGAACGCCTTTGCAGAAAGCAACGACTGCTTCAGGGTTTCCCAGCCTTACAGCTTCGATGATGTCTGAGCGTTCATCTTCTGGCTTTGGGCATACTTCATATCCAAGTTTTTCAAAGACTCTGCCGCAGAGTACAGCACCCTTTACAGCGCCATTTACAACTCTTGGAGCAATGAACAGTCCCTGAAACATGCTGCGGGTCTGTCCGAATGTGAGGCCGCATTCACCGCCGATTCCCGGGCATGTCATGCGGTACTGGATCTGATCGATGAGCTCTTTTTTTCCGGCAACATAGGCACCAGTCAGAGCCAGGCCGCCGCCTGGATTCTTGATTAGAGACGCTGCCATGACATCAGCGCCCACCTGTGTCGGTTCTTTTGTATTTAGAAATTCACCATAGGAATTATCAACCATGCAGATGATATCCGGATTAATACCATGGATGAAAGATGCCCATGCTTCAATCTGCTCTATGGTGATGGCTTTTCTCCAGCCATAGCCTGTGGACCTTTGAACGGTCACCATCCTTGTCTTGTCAGAGATGGCATTTCGGATGGCTTCCAGATCAATGGAGCCATCCGGAAGAAGTTCTACCTGCTTATATGTAACGCCATAATCCTTCAGAGAACCGTTTCCTTTTTCATAATTCTTTATGCCGATGACAGTTTCGAGAGTATCATATGGCGTTCCTGTGCAATAGATCAGTTCATCCCCTGGTCTTAAAAGACCAAGCATGGTAATCGCCAGTGCATGGGTGCCGTTGACAAGCGTTGGTCTGCAAAGCGCTGCTTCCGCACCCATAACATCTGCATATACCTTCTCCATCATCTCTCTTCCGGGATCATCATATCCATAACCTGTATTCCATCCGAAATGCATGTCTTTCAGCCTGTTCTGCTGAAAGACATGCAGAACCTTGTACTGGTTATATTCCATGATATCGTTCAGTTTTTCGTAGACATCTGCCACTTCTTTTTCTGCTTCATCGATGAGTTTGATGATCTTCGGTTCTATTTGAAACTCTTCCGTCAATAGTCTGTAGGTGTTATTCTGTATCATGATTTGCTCCTTCTTTTCTCTCCAGTTCCCATTCCATGTCTTTGACAAGATTTCTCTTCACATCCTGTTGATGCTTTGCATAAAGCTGGGTAGTTGTTACCTGTTCATGATCGAGAAGTGCGGCAACATCATAGATGGAATTACCTCTTCCGATCAGGCTGGTTGCTGCTGTAGCTCTTAATTTGTGGGGAGAATATCCGCTGCTTCTGGAGGTCTGCATACCGATGCTGGTATATTTCCTGACCAGTTCCCGGATGGCGCGCTCTGTAATTCTTTTTCCCTGAAGAGAAAGGAACAGCGCATCCCGGTATTCTTCTTCAATTTCATCATCCGGTGCACGTTCCAGCTCCAGGTAGTCCTGGATTACCTGATGGGTGGAACTGTTAATGGGCATGGTCGATTCTTTGCCTCTTTTCCTGTAGATGGTAAACTCCCCTCTTTTGAAGTTGAAAGAGGAAAC
Organism: Anaerovoracaceae bacterium; assembly: GCA_045599945.1. Classification (GTDB taxonomy): domain Bacteria; phylum Bacillota; class Clostridia; order Peptostreptococcales; family Anaerovoracaceae; genus UMGS973. Next base: position 5,036 of record JAZRWY010000060.1, read on the forward strand.
ATTCAGCTGCTGGAGCTCCGAAAGTCTCAGGCCATAGGTTACAAAAAGAACAAGAATTGCTTTATCTCTGTATTTTGTCTTTTCCCAATAGTTTCTTTCCTTTGGGGTTAGTCCGTTTCCGCTGGATACTGCATCGAGCATCAGCATGACTTCATCGTCCTGCAGCGCCTTGATGGGTCTCTCCCCTGCTTTGGGAACACGGATGGGATCAAAACCGTCCGTGATGTTTTTTTCCATCAGACCGTCGCGATAGAGCTGCTTGAACATGACAGAAACAGAAGATTTTTTTCTTGCAAGGGTCTTGCTGTTATTTTCATAGATGGTAACGATGGAATTCGCATCCTCTACTTCATACTGTCTGCAGTAATCGATGAATATGTTTACATCTACTGCCTGCACCTGCTGAAGTTCGGAAAGCTTGATCTTGTCTGTTGTTTTTGCATCTGTCAGATCTGTTTCAGATATCAGATACTGAAAGAAAAAACGGATGTCCTGCAGGTAGGCAAGTCTTGTCATCGGAAGAACATTTCCCTTCAGATAATTAAAATACCCACGCAGAAAAGAAGGCAGCAGTTTTTCAATCTTACGGCACTGTTCCTGGATTTCATGCTCCTTCTCTATGATATTATCCGGTTTGTCACTTTTGTTATGGATTCTTACATTTTTCTTTTCAGCCATGACAGGATATCCTCCAGTGCACTGTTCTTGTCTTCGTAGGAACTGAGATCAAACCATTTGAGATGATCGTAGCTGCGAAGCCATGTCAGCTGTTTTTTTGCATAATGACGGGTACTTTTCTGTATCAGGGTCATGGCATCGCCTAGTGTGCATTCGCCATTGATGTAACTGATGATTTCCTTGTATCCGATTCCCTTCATGGAGATGTCTGCAGAAGTAAGTCCCATGGAAATTAAAGATTCCACTTCTGAAACAAGCCCCTGCTCAAACATTATGTCCACTCGTTTGTTGATTCTATCATAAAGTTCGCTGCGGTTTCTGGTAAGTCCGATCAGATCATAGGTATAATCTGCTGTTTCCACTCTGGAATGATCAAAACTCTTCACCTTTTCGCCTGAAAACTGAACGGATTCCATGGCGCGGATCATTTTTTTGATGTTATTTGGATGAATTCTTTCTGCCGCTTCCGGATCCATTTCGGAAAGCATCTGATGAAGCGCATTGCCGCCCTTTTCTTCTGCCAGTCTTTCCAGTGATTTTCTGTATTCGAGATTAATGCTCTCACCGGCAAAATCCATGTCATAGATCAGGGAGCTGATATATAAACCGGTACCACCGGAGATGACCGGCTTTTTCCCGCGGCTTTGAATCTCCCGGATATGCTCTTTTGCGAGTTTCTGGTATTCTGCAACAGAAAATCTTGTCAGAGGATCGATTTCATCCACCAGATGATGGGGAACTTCAGCAAGTTCCTGCGCCGACGGTTTGGCAGAACCGATATTCATGTACCGGTAGATCTGCATGGAGTCAGCCGATACAATTTCTCCATCCACTGCTTTTGCTATTTCCAGGGCATATTCGGTTTTTCCGACTGCAGTTGGTCCTGCAACGATAATGATGTCTTTCATAGATAGAAATCCTTGAAGGAGGCAGCGGCCTCTCTGATGTAATAGTTTGGAAGAAGTGCCGGTATTGTATAGGAAGAAATGCCGGTCACATTCGTAAATCCATTGATTTCTGCAAGTCTGAGACATCTGTACATATGGAAATTGGAAGTGACAATTGTCAGTTTCAGATCTGGATCCTTCATGATTTCTTTTGCATATGTGATGTTCTGACTTGTATTCTGCGCCTGCTCATCCATAATGATATGCTGTTCGTCTACGCCGCGTTCAAGCAGCCAGTCGCGCATGCACAGTGCTTCTGAAATTCTTTCGTCTTCTCCCTGGGCTCCGGATACAATAATTATGACATTCGGATGGGTGTTATAGTAGTCCTTGGCTGCCTGCAGCCTGTGATAGAGTACATTGGACGGACTGTAATCTGCATTGACGGCAGCACCGGGAATCAGAAGATACTGGGTATCTGCAGGTTCTTCCTGAGCAGAAGCCATAATGATTGGCGATACTGCTCCAATTACTGCAATGGAGATCAGAAGCAGAAAAATGGTAAATGTTTTCTTTAATGCGGGCCGATGGATAAAACTTAAACCAATGAGAAGCATTCCCATTCCAAGCCATATGAAGTTGAAATAAACATGAAATCCTGAAAGTATGGTCAGCAGGATATAATACAGCACACATGCCGTACCTGTTACAATGAAAAAGCTCCTATACACGTTTAAACATCCTTTCTATCTGCGTTTTACTCATTCTGATGTAGGTTGGTCTTCCGTGAGGACAGGAATATGGATTTTCACATCCGGACAGTTCCCGGAATAATGAAATGATTTCTTCGTCTGACAGGTGCATGTTTCCCTTAATTGCGGCTTTACATGCTTTTTTTGCCAATTCATCCCGTATTTTCTGAGAATGGAAATCGCTTTCTGAACCGATGGAACCGATAAAGTCCTTCAGAAAGGTTTCTGCCTCCGACAGATCCATGAAGTATGGAATTTCCGTGATGCGGTAGGTACGATTTCCGAATTCCTCCAGGGTAAAGCCTGCTTCCGAAAGATAATCTAAAAAAGCATCATCGGTGACAGATGCAGGTATTTCCACAAGAAACGGAGCAAGAATGATCTGACGGCTCTTTTCCTGATCCTGGAAAGCCCTTGAAAACTTCTCATAGAAGACCCTTTCATGGGCTGCATGCTGATCAATCAGATACATGTTTTCACCGTCCTGCCCTATGATATATGTATCAAAGACGGTGCCTTTCACTGTCAGGTCGGTAAAATCAAATGGACGGTATATCTGCTTTACCATTTCGACAGGTTCTTCGGCAGCCTTTGTTTCTGTTCTAAGACTTGACAATAATTCTTTTACGTTAATCTGTTTTTCCTCTTCTGCCGGAGGAATGTTTACAACGACTTCTTTTTTTTCGGAAGTAGTGTGTTTTTTCTCTTTCTGCTCTTTAATTTTCTGATCAAAACGGAAAATCTTTTCATGAGAAACCTCCGGCGCAGCATTCATGGTGGATAAGGCTTTGCGGATTGCATCTACCGTAAATGCTTCCACTGCGCGTTCGTTGTCAAAGCGCACTTCCCTTTTATTGGGATGGATGTTGACATCCAGTGTTTCTGCAGGAACTTCCAGAAACAGAAAGGCAATTGGGAATCTTCCCTGGAACAGCCTTTCCTGGTAAGCTGTTTTCACTGCGCGGTCCATCACCTTGCTGGAAACAACTCTTCCGTTCACAAAGAATATCTGATTTTTTCTGCTGTTCCGGCTTTCTCCTGTATTGGATACAAAGCCGCTGATTCTGCAGTTTCCATCTTCATGTTCGCAAGGAATCAGAGCCTTTGCAATGACTCTTCCGTAGATGGTTGCTATGGCATTGAGCCTGTCGCCCTTTCCCTGCGTGGAAAAAAGCATGGTTTCATTATTAATGACCCGGATTCGGATATCCGGGTAGCACAAAGCAATCTGCGACATGAAGTCAATGATCATGCCTGCTTCTGTAGAATCGGATTTCATGAATTTCAGCCTGGCCGGTGTATTGTAAAAGAGATCTCTTACGATGATGGTCGTTCCGTCATCGCATCCGACAGGCGAAACATCTGCAGTCTGGCTTCCGTCAATTTCTGTTTTTGTACCTATGGAAGCATCTTTTGTCTTTGTAATCAGCTGGACTCTGGATACAGCTGCTATGCTTGCAAGGGCTTCTCCGCGAAAACCCAGTGTGGTGATGGAATCAAGGTCCTTCACCTTAGAGATTTTGGAGGTTGCATGGCGCTTGAAGGCAGTCAGCACTTCATCGGATGGAATTCCGCATCCGTTATCACTTACACGGATATATGTCCTTCCGCCCTTTCGTATTTCAACTGTAATGATATCAGCACCTGCATCTATGGAATTTTCCACAAGTTCCTTGACAACAGATACCGGCCGGTCCACAACCTCGCCTGCTGCAATTTTGTCTGCTACGTGCTTTTCAAGAAGTCTGATCATCTTTCCAGTTCCTCTTTCAGTTCCTCTAATATTTTAAATGCCTGACTTGGTGTTGTTTCCATCAGGTCAATCTCCCGGATCCGGTCTGTGATGTCGCTGCTCTGATTAAACAGGCTGATCTGCTGCTCTATGACAGGTTTTTCTTCGATTCTAGCCATGTTTAAAGCTGCATCGCTCTCCAGTTCCGAAAGCTTCTCTTCGGCTCTCAAAAGGAGTTTTTTTGGTACTCCGGCCAGCTTTGCAACGTGGATACCATAGCTTCTGCTGGCACTTCCTTCCACAATCTTATGGAGGAATACAATATTTCCTTCTTCTTCTGCAACATCTACATTAAAATTCATGACTCCGGGGATTTCCTCCTCCAGTACGGTGAGTTCATGGTAATGGGTTGCAAAAAGCGTTCTTGCCTTGAATTTCTCGTTGCACAGATATTCTATTGCAGACCAGGCAATGGAAAGTCCGTCATAGGTACTAGTTCCTCTGCCGATCTCGTCGAGAATGATCAGGCTCTTTTTTGTTGCCATGTTCAGAATATAGGCAAGTTCACTCATCTCCACGAAAAATGTACTCTGCCCCTGGGTCAGATTGTCTGATGCACCGATTCTTGTAAAGATTCTGTCTGCAATGCCTATTCTTGCACGTTCGCATGGAACAAAGCAGCCGGTCTGCGCCATCAGAATGATGATGGCGGTCTGACGCATGTATGTTGACTTTCCGCTCATGTTCGGTCCGGTAATGAGCATCATGGAGCGGTCCTGGCAGTTCAGATAGGTATCGTTGGAGACGAAGATTCCGTCACGGATCATCTGTTCCACAACGGGATGTCTTCCCTTTATGATTTCAATTTCATCGCCGTCATCCATTACAGGACGCACGTAATCGTTCTGACTGGCCACATGTGCAAAGGAAGTCAGAACATCCAGCGCAGCGACGGCATCGGAAATATTCTGGATTTCTGTGATGTATTCCGAAATGGCATTTCGGATATTACAGAACAGTTCATATTCCAGTTTGTTAATCTTAGCTTCTGCATTCAGAACAAGGCTTTCCTGCTCCTTCAGTTCCGGTGTGATGAAACGCTCTGCATTGGCAAGTGTCTGTTTGCGTATATAGTTTTCCGGAATCATATCATAATATGACCGGGTGACTTCCAGATAATAACCGAATACTTTATTGAAGCCTACTTTCAGATTCTTGATTCCGGTACGTTCCCGCTCAGAATTCTCCAGATTGGCAATCCATGTCTTTGCATCCCGGATGCTGTCATTTAAAGTATCCAGTTCATCGGAATATCCGCTCCGGATGACTCCTCCCTCCTTAACCGTGAATGGAGGATCTTCTGTGATGGAACGGTCAATCAGCTCCTTCTGCTCTGTCAGAGGATTGATCATTTCATTCAGTTGAGATAGAAGTGTACTGTCCAGATCATACAGGCAGTCCTTAAGATCAGGCAGAATGCCAAGGGAAGCGGAAAGTGCAATCAGGTCCTTGCCGTTTGCAGTTCCGGATGCGATTCTTCCTGCTAGCCTTCTGAAGTCATAGACAGCCTTCAGAAGCTCCTTGATATTGTTACGGACCATGACCTGGTCTGTCAGGCATTCAACAGCATCCAGACGCAGATTGATGTCTTCCAGAGTATTCAGCGGTTCTACCAGCCATTTTTTGAGAAGTCTCGAGCCCATGGCTGTATGCGTCTTATCTATGACTCCCAGAAGTGAGCCGTGAACATTTTTGCTATACAGGGTTCTGGTGAGTTCCAGATTTCGGATGGTTGCCTGATCGAGTGCCATGTGCGTTCCGATTTCCACAATCTTTATGGATGTAATCTGCCCCAGGCTTTGTTTCTGTGTTTCCAGAACATAGGATAGAAGTGCGCCTAGAGACAGCACAGCAAGATTCTTGTCTTCCAGTCCGATGCCTTTCAGTGCACCGACCTTGAACTGCCGCAATATGCTGGCTTGTGCACTTTCAGGATTGTAGCTGGCCGGGTTCAGCAGATTAAAAAAAGCATCTTCAGGATTGAAATATGAGGCAGCCGTCTCGTTGAGCAGAATCTCGCTGGCGTTAACTTTCACCAGCTCATTCATAAGGTCTGCAATTTGTGTGCCCTGAGAAGCATATGTTTCACCCGTAGAGATATCACAATAGGATAATCCAAAGCCATCTTCATTGACATAGACGGAAGCCAGATAATTGTTTTCGTTTTCTTTCAGCATGTTCTGGCTGGTCAGAGTTCCGGGTGTTACGACACGGATGACTTCCCTTTTTACCATTCCTTTTGCTGTTTCCGGGTCTTCCATCTGTTCGCAGATGGCTACTTTGTATCCTTTTTCAACAAGTCTTGCAATATATGTATCTGCAGCATGAAACGGAACGCCGCACATCGGTGCGCGTTCTTCCAGTCCGCAGCTTCTTCCTGTCAATGTAAGTTCAAGTTCTCTGGATGCTGTTTTTGCATCATCAAAGAACATCTCATAAAAATCACCAAGTCTGTAGAACAGTATGGTATCCGGATAAAGCTCTTTCGTATCCAGATAGTGCTGCATCATTGGCGATATTTTATTCTTTGCCATTTGCTACTCCTTCTCCATGTATGCCTTCAGGCCCAGAGCAATCAGCTGCGCACCTCTTCTCATGTCTTTTTCATTCAGAACATATGCGATTCTGATCCTGTCGTTACCAAATCCAGGAGTTCCATAGAATCCGCCGCCAGGTGCAAACATCACGGTTTCGCCCTGGTCTTCGAATTCTGTCAGCATGAACATCAGGAAGTCTTCCACATCATCGATGGGAAGTTTAACCGTCATGTAGAAAGCCCCGCCCGGCTTCATGCAGATGACTCCGGGAATCTTCATGATCTCTTCATATGCTGCATCTCTTCTTTTTTCATATTCGTCCCTTATTTCATCAAAGTAGGAACTGTCCATTCTGTAGAGTGCAGCAGCACCAATCTGGTCAATGGTGGAAACGGAAAGTCTTCCCTGTGCAATTTTCATGAGACCTTCCTGGATTTTTTTATTTTTGGTGATGGCACATCCGATTCTTGCGCCGCAGGCGGAGAATCTTTTGGAAACAGAATCAATGAGAACCAGATGGTTGTCCAGTTCCTTGAAATTTCCGAATGAGATGACTTTTTTTCCATCAAAGGTGAATTCTCTATATACTTCATCTGCAATAATAATCAGATCGTGTTTCAGTGCAATGTCTGCGATCAGCTGCATCTGTTCTCTGGATAACAATGTTCCGGTCGGGTTTCCGGGGTTTGATAGACAGATTGCTTTTGTTTTATCTGTTATGGCATCCTCGATCATTTTACGGTCTGCATAGGCATATCCTTCTTCTGCTCTTGTAGTGACAGGAACGACTTTCCCGCATGCTGCAAGAATAAAAGAATTGTAATTTGTATAGAATGGCTGAGGAATGATCACTTCATCACCTGGGTCCAGCAGCGATGTAAACAGCATGTAGAGCGCTTCTGAGCCTCCTGAAGTAACTAAGATGTCGCTTTTGTCATAGTGCATGCCATAGTTTTCATAGTACTGCTGAATGGCTTCGATGAGATCCGACATTCCACCCGATTCTGCATAGGCAATGACATGGTTATCGTAATTTCGGATAGCTTCCATGAAGCATTCCGGCGTTTGGATGTCGGGCTGACCGATGTTCAGCCTATATACCTTAAGACCTTTTGCTTCTGCTTCAAATGCATATCTGTTAAATCTTCTGATTGGTGAAAACTGCATGTTTTCAACTCTATCTGATAATTTCATGTGAATCTCCTTATTTCAATGCTGTATGTGATTCCAAAACTGTACGTTTCATATCTTCTTCGCAGATCTGTCCTTCTTCTGTCTTCTTCATGTACAGAAGATATTCGATATTCCCTTTGGCCCCGGTAACCGGTGAAAAGGTCAGGCCATGGGAATAGAGGCCGTTTTCATTGCCATAGGTGATGACATTTCGTATGACTTCCTCATGAACCTTTGCGTCACGGACGATGCCGCCTTTTCCGACCTGGGCTCTTCCTGCTTCAAATTGAGGTTTTACGAGACATACCAGTTCTCCGTCCTGCCGAAGAAGCTTGGCTGCCACAGGAAATACCAGTTTTAATGAGATGAAGGATACATCGATGGAGATGAAAGTCACATCCGGATCAATGGTATTCGTATCCAGATAGCGGACATTGCATTTTTCCATGTTTACAACCCTATCATCATTTCTCAATTTCCAGTCGAGCTGTCCGTATCCGACATCAATGCAGAAGACCTTTTTCGCTCCGTGCTGAAGCATGCAGTCGGTAAAACCTCCGGTGCTTGCCCCGATATCTACACAGGTTCTGCCTGCCAGATCAAAGCCATACAGCTGCATGGTCTTATCCAGTTTCAGCCCTCCCCTGGATACATAAGGACATGTATTTTCCTTTATGAATATATCCGCCCCTTCTTTCACCATGGTTCCGGCTTTATCGCACTGAATTCCATCCACAAATACGATGCCGGCCATGATGGCTGCTTTTGCTTTCTCCCTGGATGGAAAATCTCCGCGGCTAACAAGAAGCAGGTCCAGTCTTTCTTTATTTTCCTTCAATTCTTTCTAAAATCCTTTCTGCTACATGGTCTGCATCAAGCAGATGCTTTTCGCGGAGCTCTGATGCATTACCATGCTCTATGAAACTGTCCGGCCATCCAAAACGCAGAAGATCTCCTTTCATTCCTGCGTCCATCAGAACCGCACAGACTTTTTCTCCGAAACCGCCTGCCAGTACATTATCCTCTAATGTAACCAGCATCTTACCCGCGGCAGCGGAGCGAAGAATTGCTTCGCGGTCGACAGGAACAGCAAATCTTCCGTTCACTACGCCGCAGCTGATGCCTTTCGTTTGAAGTATTTCTTTTACCTGAATGGCAGTAGAAAGATCGCTGCCCAGCGCCCATATCTCCACCTGTGTTCCATCAGAAAGAAGCTGTCCTTTTCCCTGAATGATGGGCTCCTTCTGGAACTTCACAGGAAATGCGGGTGCAGAGCCCCTTGGATATCGGATGGCAACAGGCCCTTCTGCTTTGGCTGCATATTTCATCATCATTTCCAGTTCTTCATAATCTGCCGGACAAAGAACAGTCATTCCGGGCATGCTGGAAAAGAATGAGATGTCAAAGATTCCATGATGCGTTTCTCCGTCTGCACCGACGACGCCGGCTCTGTCAACGGCAAAAATCACCGGAAGTTTCTGCAGACATACATCCTGCAGAATCTGGTCATAGCTCCTCTGAAGGAATGTGGAATAGATGCAGACAAACGGCTTCATGCCGGCCTTTGCAAGCCCTGCAGCAAAAGAAACCGCATGCTCTTCTGCAATGCCGGTATTAAAGGTCCGTTCAGGGAAAGTATCTGCAAATATGGAGAGACCTGTCCCTGAAATCATGGCTGCACAGACTGCACAGATGCTTTCGTCTTCCAATGCCATTTTTGTCAGGTTTCTTCCAAAAGCATTTGAAAAACTATCTGTATTCTGGGTCGTTTCACCGGTTTCCGGATCAAAGGTTCCGATTCCATGGAATTTATCCGGCATCTTTTCTGCATATTCATAGCCTTTTCCTTTTTTGGTGATGCAATGAATCAATATGGATTCACTGCTGGCTTTTGCAAGTTCCAGGACTTCACAGAGATCACTGATGCTGTGGCCGTCAATGGGACCCATGTATTTCAGACCGAAGGCCTCAAAAATGGCCGCATCATCTGACATGGCATATTTTAAGCTGTTCTTTACATTGGAAATTCCTTCTGCAACGGATGGACCGATTACAGGAACCTTGTTGAGAACAGACCGTACATTCTCTTTTGCATTGATATAGTTTGCGGAAAGTCTCAGCTTATTCAGGTGCAGAGAGATTCCGCCTGTGTTTTTTTCTATGGACATGCCGTTGTCGTTCAGAATGACAATGACTTTTGTATCCATTCCCCCCAGATTATTCAGACCTTCATACGCCATTCCGCCAGTCAGAGCCCCATCTCCGATGATGGCTACAATCTGATGATGCTCATCTTTGAGAGAATATGCCGAGGCAAGTCCTGTTGCAAGACTGATGGAACTGCTGGCATGGCCGGTATCGAAGATATCATGGGGGCTTTCCGACTGCTTTGGAAAACCGCTCATGCCGCCGGCCTGTCTGAGTTCATCAAACCCGCTGCTTCTGCCGGTCAGAATCTTATGGACATATGTCTGGTGTCCCACGTCCCATATGAATTTGTCCTGCGGGCTGTCAAAGACTTTATGCAATGCAATGGAAAGTTCCACGACACCAAGGTTTGATGCGAGATGCCCGCCTGTACCGGAAACCTTGTTTACGAGAAATGAACGGATATCCTGTGCCAGAACATCCAGCTCCTCCTCATTCATGTATTTCAGGTCTTCCGGAAATGTATATTTTGTAAAATCTGTCATCCCTAATATGTCCTTACTAATATCTGATCTATTAGATCATTGAAAATTTCTGCGTTATCATAATATTTTGCGAGAGAAGCCTTTGCAGCGGAGGCAAATTCAGATGCCTTCTGTCTGGCTTCTTCCAGGGAATAGATGGTAACATAGGTGCTTTTTTGATTCTTTTCATCTTTTCCGATGGATTTTCCAAGGGTTTCCATGTCTCCGGTCACATCCAGGATGTCATCGGTAATCTGAAAAAGCAGACCGAGGTTTTCTGCATATTTTGTCAGATCGTCTATCATTTCCGCTTTCGCACCCCCTAGATATGCACCTGCCAGAATGGAGGCGCGGATTAATGCGCCGGTCTTGTTGATATGAATATAGTCCAGCATTTCACTGGATATGGATTTTCCTTCCGATTCCACATCGGCAACCTGTCCTGCAATCATGCCTTTTACGCCGGCTCCTTTTGTAATCTCATAGCTGGCACGTATTCTTCGCTTGAGATGCTCCGGGTTATCAAAGTAAAGAAGCATGTCCTTATTCATGGCTTCAAATGCTGTATTCAGAAGTCCGTCGCCTGCAAGTACGGCAATGGCATCCCCATATACTTTATGATTTGTTGGTTTTCCCCTTCTGAAATCATCATTATCCATGAGCGGCAGGTCGTCATGAATGAGAGAATATGTATGGATGTATTCCAATGCGCATGCATATGGCAGCGAAGAAAGAATGTCTCCGCCCGCAAAAACGCAGGTTGCCATGAGAAGCGAAGGACGGATTCTTTTTCCTCCTGCTGTCAGGGAATACTTCATGGATTCATAAAGGGTAATGCTTTTATGGTCAATTTCCGGCAGGAAATCAGTCAGATGCTCTTCAATGAATGATTGGTATTCTTTTACGGTCCAATTTTCCATGGGCTATGCCTTTCTCTTTAGTACTTCGATTTTCTGTTTCGCATTTTCCAATATTTCGCTGCATTCGTTATAGCAGCGGATTCCTTCTTCATAGGAAGCGAGAGCCTGTTCCAGAGTAATGTCTTCTTTTTTCAGTTCTTCTGCTGCCTTTTCCAGTCCTTTCAGGCAATCTTCAAAAGATGTACTCATGTCTGTTTCCTCCATATGTTTTTTACTTCGCTCAGGACATTTCCATCTTTCAGATGCATGAGGATTTCATCTCCTTGCTGCATCTGGTCTGTCCCGGTGAGCAGAATTCCGTTCAAGTCTGTTAAAGCGGCATAACCTTTATCCATAATGGACTGCGGATTCAGGTTATCCAGCGTTTCTTTATGTTTTTTCATGAATGAATCATAAAGCATAAGCTTACGGTCCATTTCATGGTTTATTTCATTTTCCAGCGAAAAAGCCGCATATGTCATAGAATCGATTTCCCGGATCAGGGATTCGGAAAGTGCAGCAATGTCTGCGCGGTTCATCCTGTATTCCAGATGGTCCAGATAGGCTTCCATCCTGTGGTTCATTTCTTCATGCGTCTGAGCCATGCTTTTTTTAAGTTCTGCAAGGTCCGGAACTGAAATGGCTGCAGCTTCTGTCGGCGTCTGTGCGCGGACATCGGATACAAAATCGGATATGGTGAAATCTGTTTCATGGCCCACAGCGGATATGACCGGAATGATAGATTCGTAAATGGCATCTGCCACAATCTCCTCATTAAACGGCCACAATTCCTCCAGAGAACCCCCGCCTCTTCCTTCGATGATGACATCGACATCAGGCGCATCAGAATTTACAGTCCGAATGGCATCCGCAATATCTCCGGCAGCATTCGGCCCCTGAACGAGACATGGCACGATGAGGATATCCACATGATTATTCCGCATCCGGATAACTCTGAGCATGTCCTCGATGGCTGCACCGGTATCTGATGTAATGATTGCCACTTTATTCGGAAATGGTGGGATTTTCTTTTTATGAGTTGGATCAAAATATCCCTTTTCCGACAGTCTTTTTTTCAGTTCTTCGAAAGCAGCTGCAAGGGATCCGACCCCGTCTGCTTCAATGGAGCGTATGTTAAGGCTGTAGGTTCCGCCTTTATCGTAGACATTTACGTAGCCGTAGCAGATGACCTGCATGCCTTCCGTCAGCTGAAAATGTAGATCCTTTAGATAGCCGGAAGCAAGAAAGCAGCTGATTTTGCTATTTTCATCTTTTAATGTGAAATACACATGACCGTTTCCATGGTATTTTACGTTGGAGATTTCGCCGGAGACGGCGACGTTTCCAAGCAAAGGATCCATCTGAAGCACCCGTTTGATATATCCGTTCAGTTGTGAAACCTTTATGGGCTTTGCTGCCATTTTCTACCTCCCACAAGTGCTGCGCCAACGGCATTATCACTGCAAAGTTCCTGCTGTCCAAAGAAACAGGAATAGCCGTTCATGTAATTTCCAAGCTGCTGGCGGATGAATCTGCTGGAACTTACGCCTCCTGCAAACAGAATATTCTTCGTTCCTGCATTTTCGCATGCCTGTGTAACAGCTCCGGCAAGACATCGTGTGATTCTTGTGAATATTTCGCGGACGAATGCATCGTCTGCTGTTTCGCAGGCAATATGCTTTCTGATCTGTGTTTCTATTCCTGAAAGATTAAATGTTCCATCCGTGCAGCGTATTCCGGATAGCACTGCTGTCTGCTTTTCCGCTGACAATGCCATTTCATCCAGAGCCTTCCCGCATGGAAATTTCATACCAAGCAAGACACCTGTACGGTCCAGAAGCTGGCCAAAGGAAATGTCCAGACTTCCGCCGAGAATCTCCATGGTTTTTCCATCGAGAATCTCGCATGTGCCTCCGGAAAGATGGCAGAACACATAGTGCCCGATATCCTCCGACATCACATGGTAGGCTGCAGCGGCCATATGTCCGTCCTGATGGGACGTTTCAAAGAGCGGAACATCCAGTGCATGAGAAAGTGCAGCTGCAAAACTTTTTCCTGCCATGAAACATGGCATGTATGAGCCTTCTACACTTCTTGGTTTTGATGAAACACAAATTGCCCCGATGTCTGTTCCTGAAACGTCAGAAAAAACAGTCTCCAGGAGAACGGGAAGGTTTCGGATGTGCTGAAAAACAGCATCCTGCTGCCTGAGTCCCTTGTTTCCGCTTTTAACATCAAGAAGCATGCGCTGATCACTTAAAATGTTTCCGTTTCCATCAGTAATTGCTGCGGATGTTGTATAGTTGCTGGTATCAATCCCAAGAATATATGCTTTACTGTTCATGGATACATGCAGCTGCTTTTCCAAGCAGACCATTCACGAATTTCTGAGATGTATCCGTACCGAATTTCTTCGCCAGATTGACAGCTTCGTTGATGCTTACAGCATCAGGAATATCATCGCGGAACATCATTTCCGCAACAGATATTCTGAGAATGGCAAAATCCACTCTGGCCATGCGCTCGGTCTTCCAGTTGTCACTGGAGCGGGATATGACTAAGTCAATCTTTTCAAGATTTGATGAAATAACTGCATACATCTCTTCCAGATATGCTGCAGCCTTTCCTTCTACAGGAAAACTCTTCAGAAAGACATCTTTTGCCTCTTCGGAAAAGTCGTTCTGGGCTTCCATCTGAAAAACCATCTGCATCAATAATTCTCTTGCCTGTTCTCTAGTCATTCATATCCTCCTCATCTGCTATATATACACCTTGCACATGAATGTTTACGGCATTGACATTCATACCGGTAATTGATTCCACTTCGTTTTTAACATTAACCTGTACATCCCATGCTACCTGCGGAATCTTCACATCATAATCACAGATGAGAGATACATCCAGTGTGCAGTCATTTTCATCCCTGTCAATCTTGATTCCTTTTGTAGTTGTATCTGTACCTCGAATATTCTTCGACAGATTATCGATAAAGCCGCCGGACAGTTCATGAACGCCTTCTGTGCGTATGCTGGCATTCGCGGCACATATGCAGATAACCTCATCAGATATTCGAATATATCCTAATTTATCATTTTTGCCCATATTTTCACCTCATTATACATTATATCAAAAGTGGGATATATAGGCAATATTTTCGGAATAGTACAACCAAAAAAGAGATGGAATTCCATCTCTTTTTCCGGATATCTCCGGTCCTGTAATCAATTCTTATTCAATGATAACACCATCTTCATCTACCAGGATGTCTTCTTCCGATTCGTAATCATCTTTCTTAATGGAATCGAGGATTTTTCCTTCCAGCACATCCATGACTTCAGGATGATCGGAAAGCCATGCTTTCACATTCTCTCTTCCCTGTCCGATCCGTTCATCTTCGTAGCTGTACCACGATCCGGCCTTGCTGATGAAGCCCTGTTCCACAGAACAGTCAAGCAGATCGCCCGCCTTTGAGATTCCTTCTCCGTACATAATGTCGAATTCAGCCTGTTTAAATGGTGCTGCAACTTTGTTCTTTACAACCTTGACCCTGGTTCTGTTGCCAAGAACCGTATCTCCCTGTTTGATGGATTCGATTCTTCTGACATCCAGTCTCATGGATGAATAGAATTTCAGCGCACGCCCGCCGGTTGTTGTTTCCGGATTTCCGAACATGATACCGACTTTTTCTCTCAGCTGGTTAATGAATACAACAGATGTATTGGATTTATTGATTGCACCTGCCAGTTTTCTCAGAGCCTGTGACATGAGCCTTGCCTGAAGACCCACATGAGAATCACCCATTTCTCCCTGAATTTCAGCCTTTGGAACAAGAGCTGCAACCGAGTCGATGACAACAACGTCAAGGGCGCCGGAGCGAACAAGCATTTCGCAGATTTCGAGCGCCTGCTCTCCGGTATCCGGCTGAGCTACAAGCAGTTCATTGATATCTACTCCCAGATTTCTTGCATATTCAGGATCGAGGGCGTGCTCTGCATCTATGAATGCTGCCTTCCCTCCTGTTTTCTGAGCTTCTGCGATGATATGCAGCGTAAGCGTGGTTTTTCCGGAAGATTCCGGTCCGAAGATTTCAATGATTCTTCCCTTTGGAACTCCGCCGATGCCGGTGGCAAGATCCAGTGAAATGGATCCGGTTGAGATTGCCTGGATATCCAGATGATTTTCATCACCGAGTTTCATGATGGAACCTTTGCCGAACTGTTTCTGAATCTGGTTCAGCGCAGCTTCCAAAGCTCTATCTTTATCTGTACTGTTCACTGTCATAATGTTTCCTCCATATTGAACGTTTGTTCTAAACATATATTACACCATAAAATGTTTCCGGTCAAGAGAAAATATTGATTGGAATGTATTTCCATTATATTCCAATCATGTATCTATTTGCAAGATATATTTTTGTGGATCATATCAAACATGTTCAGCATGGCTGCATTACGTATAAGCTTGCGTACTTTTCTACCTTCGCATATTCTTCTGACCTCAATGTGGTCTCCCATGACAAGTCCCATATATACAAGGCCGACAGGCTTTTCTTCTGTTCCGCCTCCAGGACCTGCAAGTCCTGTTACAGAAATGCAGATGTCGCTTCCTGTTACCTTCTGAAGGCCAAGTGCCATCTCTCTTGCAGTTTCTTCACTGACAGCACCGTATTTTTCCAGCGTTTCTTTCCTTACCCCGAGTTCTTCCATCTTTGCTTTTTCCGTATAGGTAACCAGTCCCCGGTCAAATACAGCAGATACTCCCGGAATGCTGGTTAGCGTCTCTGCAAAGAGCCCACCTGTACAGCTTTCTGCTGAGGATATGGTAATGTTCTTTTCCATCAGTTCCTTTGCCGTAACCTCCGGCAGCGATACGCCGTCATAGGAATAGATATAATCACCGACGATTTCTGCTATTTTTTCTGTCATACCGTCAACCGCAGCTTTTGCTTCTTCTCGGGTTGCTCTCTTGGATGCAACTCTTAAGGAAACTTCTCCGTCTGATGCATAGGTTGCTATGGTAGGATCGGTCTGTCCGTCAATCAGTGACAGAAGCATGGTTTCCAGCTGTGCCTCATAGAGCCCAAAGGTGCGGATGTTTCTGTAATACAAGGAAGCACCTGCTCTGTTTTCCAGATAAGGCTGAACCTTGTTTGTGAACATTGCATTCATTTCGGAAGGCGGCCCAGGAAGACAGATGGCTATCTTTCCGTCCCTTTCGAGAGCCATGCCCGGTGCAGTTCCTCTGTCATTGGAAAAAACAACTGCATCTGCCGGATAATATGCCTGTTTAAAATTGTTTTCGGTTAAAGGTACTGTTCTGAATTTCTCATATTGATATAAAGCATCAAGCGTCGGCTGATGAAGTTCCAGTTCAGCGTCCAAAGTTTCGCAGATGATTTCTTTGGTGAGGTCGTCCTGCGTAGGCCCAAGGCCTCCTGTTGTAATCACAAGATCGCAGTCGGACCATGCAAGTTCGATGATTTCTTTCAGCCTTTTGGGATTATCTCCGACGGTATGATGATACATGACATCAATCCCCAGATTATTCAGCTGCTTGGAAAGAAATACGGTATTTGTATTTACAATCTGTCCAAAAAGTAATTCCGTGCCGACAGATATGATTGCTGCTTTCATGTTTTCTCTTCTCCCCTTATGTTAATCTATCCGATATAATGTACGTTTTATGACGCATTACATGGAAAAAACAGATTTATTCTTTATGATATATTCCAATCCGGAATAGACAGTCAGGACAAGTGCTGCATAAAGAAGAATCTGCCCTGCAATGTATATGAATTCATACTGCGGAAGTGCAAGAGCAATGATGAGGACAGGCACTGCAATCATCTGAACAACGGTTTTAATCTTTCCGCTCATTCCTGCTGCAATGACAATTCCTTCCGATGCAGCTACTGTCCGCATGCCGGATATGGTAAATTCTCTGGCAAGGATGATGATCAGCATCCATCCTGGAACAATGCCTCCTGCAACCATCAGACAGAATGCAGAATATACAAGGACTTTGTCAGCAAGAGGATCCATGATCTTGCCGAAGTTTGTGACCAGGCCTCTTGCCCTTGCGATTTTTCCATCCAGCATGTCTGTCAGGGATGCAAGGATGAAAAGAATCAATGCCACCCAGTAGTATTCCAGCATATATGCTGCTACAAAGAAAGGTACGGCAATAAATCTTCCAACTGTCAGTTTGTTCGGTAAATTCATGTTAAACCTCCTGTCCGGTCAGGTCATAGTCAAATGCATCCTGAATGAATACCTGTACCATGTCTCCCGGTTCATGTTCTTTTTCTGAAGTAAAAATAACGGAGTTGTCTATTTCCGGCGCATCTTGCATGGTTCTTCCGATATATGAGCCGTCTTCATCGATTTCATCAATCAGAACTGTCTGCGTGGTGCCGACCATGTCCTGATTATGTTTCAATGAAATCTCCAGCTGAAGCCGCATGATGCTGTCGGTCCTCTCTTCTTTGATTTCATCGTCTACCTGACTGGCCATTTCTCCTGCTTCCGTTCCTTCTTCCTGTGAATAGGAGAAAACGCCCAGCCTTTCAAAGCGCATATCCTCAACAAAGTCATAGAGATTACTGAAGTCCTCTTCCGTTTCACCCGGGAATCCGGTAATCAGCGTGGTGCGGATTGTGATTCCTGGAATTTTTTCTCTCAATTTTCCGATGGTACGCCTGATGCTCTCTTCAGTGCTTCTTCTTCTCATGGCATGGAGAACATGATCCGATGAATGCTGGATCGGGATATCGAGGTAGTTACATATCTTTTCCTCTGAAGCAATGGTCTCTATGAGCGCATCGGTTATGCGGTCCTCATAGCAGTACATGAGCCGGATCCACTCTATTCCATCTATTCTGCACAGCTTCCTAAGAAGTTCAGGAAGCTTAAAAACGCCATAAAGATCCATTCCATAGTATGTGGTATCCTGAGCGATGAGAATCAGCTCCTTCGAGCCGTTTTCAGCGAGAAACTCTGCTTCCGTAAGGATATCCTCCATCTTCTTTGACCTGTATCCTCCCCTTATATGCGGGATTACGCAGTATGCACATCTGTTGTTACAGCCTTCTGCGATCTTAAGAGTTGACGTATACTTGTTATCGTCAAGTTTTCTTCTAAGGAGAGGAAGAACGGTTTCATGACATTCCGATGCGATACATGGTCTTTCGTCCAGTTTCTCTAATACTTCAGGGAGCCTGTCATAATCGTTGACACCGATAAACCCGTCTGCTTCCGGCATTTCCTCGAAAAGTTCTTTGGAATACCTCTGAGAAAGGCAGCCGGATACAATGACTTTTGCATCATATTCTGCCATCTCAAAAATTCTATCGATGGATTCCTTTTTTGCATCATTGATGAAGCCACACGTATTTACCATGATGACATCCGCATCCTCCGGTGTTTTTACAATCTGATGCTGATGATCCTCCAGTATGGCAGCGGCTGTCTGGCTGTCATAAAAATTCTTTGGACAGCCCAGAGTATCTATATATATTTTCATTCATTTTCCTCTTCGCAAGTTACTGTTTCCGGTCCGTAGAGTTCATCTTCGGTCATTAGAACCGTTCTAGGTCTTGAACCATCCTGTGGTCCTACAATGCCCCTTTCCTCCATCATATCCATGATTCTGGCTGCTCTGTTATATCCTATTCGGAACCTTCTCTGAAGCATGGAAACCGATGCCTGACCTGCATGAACGACAAATTCAATGCAGTCGTTCAGAAGATCGTCGCTGTCATCGGATACAGAAGACACATCTGATGCATCCGAATGCTCGATATGAGAAAGAACATCAGCTGCATATTCCGGCTCTTCTGTCTGCTTTTTCACGAATTCTATGATGGAATTCACTTCTTCATCCGAAATGAAACAGCCCTGGACACGGATTGGTTTTCCCATTCCAAGCGGTGCATAGAGCATATCGCCTTTCCCTACCAGTTTTTCTGCACCGCCCATGTCCAGAATGGTTCTGGAATCGACCTGTGAAGATACTGCAAAAGCAATTCTGGATGGTATGTTTGCCTTGATCACGCCTGTGATTACATCAACGGACGGTCTTTGTGTTGCAACGATAAGATGCATGCCCGCAGCTCTGGCTTTCTGCGCAAGCCTGCAGATGGAGTCCTGTACCTGTGTCGGTGCAGACATCATCAGGTCTGCCAGCTCATCGATAATGATGACAATCTGCGGCAGAATCGGAAGATCTTCTCCGGAGCTCTTAATATGTTCGTTATAGCTTTTCAGTTCTCTGACGCCGGATTCTGCAAATTTTCTATATCTCTCATCCATTTCTGCCACTGCCCAGTTCAGTGCGGCTGCTGCCTTGGCAGGATCTGTCACGACAGGAATGAGAAGATGAGGAATTCCGTTGTAATTGCCTAGCTCTACGACTTTCGGATCTATCAGGATCAGTTTAACTTCCTCCGGACTTGCCTTATATAGCATGCTGGCGATAATGCTGTTGATGCAAACGGATTTTCCGGAGCCGGTGGAACCGGCAATCAGCATGTGCGGCATGCCTTTCAGGTCACCAACAATTGCATTTCCTGTAATATCTTTTCCGACTGCAAAGCTGATTTTCGATTTTGCGGAAGAAAACTCACGGGATTCCAGAATTTCCCGGATGGTTACCGTGTTTACCGTGCTGTTTTCGACTTCTATGCCGACAGCAGCCTTCCCCGGAATCGGTGCTTCGATACGGATGCTCTTTGCTCTGAGATTCAGAGCGATGTCGTCCTGAAGTCTGACGATGCTGCTAACTTTCACACCGGTATTCGGCTGTATTTCATATCTTGTAACAGTAGGACCGGGTACAGCATCAAGAACTGTTGCTTCTACGTTAAAACTTTTCAGAGTATCTTCCAGTAGCTTTTTCTTTTCTTCAAGCGCTGCAAAATCTGTTTTCTTGGATTTTGCTTTTGCAAGAAGGCTCAGAGGAGGAAATTCATATTCCTTTACTTCTGATGTATTGAAATCCTTTTCCTCAAGCTTTGCATCCTGCGCCTGGCTGTTTGTAATCTTTTCGGGTTCTTCTTTTTCTTCAAACGGATTCCAGTCAATCCGGCTGTTATCTACGACCGGATGTTTTTCCATCTCTTCAATGGTTTTATCTCCCTGCATCAATCCACTCTGACTTCCGTCCAGTCCGAGGCCGGAATCGTATTCCGACTCTCCGTTCCCGAATACCAGGGAGTTATCTGTCATGTATTCCAGAATATTCTTCTGATTATCGGGAAGTTTCGCTTTGCTGATTGCTTTTCTTGTTTTTGTATAGTCAACAGGAGGCTGTACCTGCGGCTTTTCAGAAACCGTCTTTTCAGGTGTTTCTTTCTTTGGTGCCATGATCTGTTTCTGTTTTTCTTTCTTTTCTTCAGCCAGTGCTTTTTTCTCTTCCCTTCTGGCTTTTCTCTTTTCTTTCCGTTTTTCTGCATCCGATTCCCATCCGGTCATTTCTGCATACGGCTTGTCAGCGATGACAATGATGGAAATAAGAGCTATCACAGCCCCGATAATATATACGCCAGCTTTACCTATCACCTTAACCAGAAGAATTGCCATGATCATGCCGATGAGGCCGCCGTTTTTCAGTTCTGTTCCCGCTGCATAAAGCTTCATGAGATCGGAGAACGGATCCGACAGAAGCTCAGCAGATACAAAATGTACGGAATTTACAAGAGCGATGTCAAGCAGGAGCAGTACAAAAAATACTGCCGCAAGAGGCTTTAATACCTTCAGTCTTCCAACAAGCATCAGCGCTCCGTAGATGAGAAGATATACCGGAAGAACATATGCAACGTGTCCGATACACCCCTTGCAGAATGTCTCCAGTGCATCACCGACAATTCCTGTTATGTTAAAGAACATTGCGATGGCAAGAAAAATGCCGACTGCGATAATAATCAGCGCCTGAATCTCTCTTCTTTTATTCAGGTTCTTTTCATCGATTGCCTTTTTTTCTTTTTTTGATATCTTTTTTGTTGTTTTCTTTTTATCTTTTTTGGACATCCAATTTCTCCTGTATGGTATGAAATCACATATATTTTCATAATATTATACCATATATATGGGAAATGGAAAAGAAAAAACAGCATGAGACAGATAATCTCATGCTGTAATTCTGCTGTTTCCTTTATTTTATTTTGCCTGAATATATCCTTTTGCTGTCAGAGCTTCCGCACAAAGAATTGCTCCGCCTGCAGCGCCTCGGATGGTGTTGTGTGCAAGACCGATGAACTTGAAGTCGTAGATGGAATCTTCTCTGATTCTTCCTACAGTAACGCCCATTCCGCCTTCATAGTCAACATCGAGCTTAACCTGAGGTCTGTCATCCTCCGGCAGATACTTGATGAACTGCTTTGGTGCACTCGGAAGTTCTGCTTCCTGAGGGAATCCTTTGAAGGATTCTACTGCAGCAATGAGTTCTTCTTTTGTTACAGGTTTTCTGAACTTCACAAATACAGCTGCCGTATGTCCATCAAGTACAGGGACTCTGACGCACTGCGTACTGATCTTCGGTTCCGATGCCTTTACAATCTGATCGCCTTCGATATGTCCCCAGATTTTCAGCGGTTCATCTTCGCTCTTTGCTTCTTCTCCTCCGATGTATGGCGTGATGTTTTCAATCATTTCCGGCCAGTCTTCAAATGTCTTGCCGGCACCGGAAATTGCCTGATAAGTTGTAGCAATTACTTCATACGGCTCCCACTGCTTCCATGCATTGATTACAGGTACATAGCACTGGATGGAGCAGTTCGGCTTAACGGCAACGAATCCTCTTTCTGTTCCCAGCCTTTTTTTCTGCTGAGCAAGAATTTCAAAATGGTCATCGTTGATTTCTGGAACAACCATTGGAACATCCGGTGTCCATCTGTGTGCAGAGTTGTTGGAAACAACCGGTGTTTCTGTCTTCGCATAAGCTTCTTCGATTGCTCTGATTTCTTCTTTTGTCATATCTACTGCGCTGAAAACGAAATCTACGGATGCTGCAACCTTTTCAACTTCGTTCACGTTCATTACAATGATGTTTTTTACTCTTTCAGGCATCGGTTCTGTCATCTTCCATCTTGCACCTACTGCTTCTTCATAGGTTTTGCCAGCACTTCTTGGACTGGCTGCAATAGTAACGACTTCATACCATGGATGATTCTCAAGTAAGGTGATGAATCTCTGTCCAACCATTCCAGTTCCGCCAAGAACACCAACTCGTAACTTCTTATCCATTTTTTACCTCCAAATATTCATAAGATGTGTATATATTATCATTCATTGTGAACCATTTCAAGTATAATTTTGGTTTTCAAACATAAAAATCCTTAAATTTTTGTTATCATTCAACAAAAACAAAAAAGAACGAAAAAAAGCACCCTAGCGGGTGCCTGGAGTGTCTTATATTAGATTTCTGAAGCTACAACTTCCTTGCCATCGTAGTAATTGCAATTCGGACAAACTCTGTGTGGAAGCTTAGGTTCATGACACTGTGGGCAAATGGATAAAGCTGGAGCTGACTTCTTCATGTTTGCTGATCTTCTGCTGTTTCTCTTTGCCTTTGATGTTCTCCTTTTTGGTACTGCCATTGCTACACCTCCTTTGTTTATTGTGAATGGTTTGCTTTGTAATTTGCAACATTAATAGTATAACCATATGGCATAGTCGTGTCAACAATTTTTTCAAATTAATACACGATTTTTTTCTGTATGATTTCCGGCTGCCGAACCATGTCGGAATTGAAATAAAGCGGTCTTTGGTAGATCAGATTATACAGATCTGTTGCGCGTATGTCGTATTGCAGCAGCGAATCAATTGGTCCTGTTTCCGCTTTGTTTATGTTTGTAATTATCGGAAAATCTTCTGATGCAGGACCTTCTTTTCTCATATGTTTTAATATCTCCTGCCCTTTTTCATTAAAAGCGAGAATTCTTGCATAATATTTCATCTCCGGCATCCCGTAAAGACCCATCAGACACTGAATCATGACCCGCTGTATGCGTGATGACGTATATCTTCCTTCTTTTACAGAAGCGATAAGAGCATCATAATCTTCTGCTTCGCGTATGCAGTTTTTCATTTTATGTCCGATTCCCTCTCCACCTGACGGCAGTTTCTCCAATAGCTCCGGATCCTGACGCAGAATCTCTGATATAATCAGGCGGTAAAGAGAATCTTTGAAGCTGCCGGATGCATCAAAGGATGGCGGATACGGAACATAGGGCGCAATGTCTTTTCCTTCCAGAAGCATGGCGCGTATGTTCGAAGCAGATGTGAAGCTCCCTATGATCTCCGAAGCATGATATCCTGCATCTGTTCTTTTCACAGTGACAGGCTGCATGGAAGAGCCAGCTTCATCAAGGGCCTTCAGATATTCAATGGCCAAGATATTATTGGCATCAGAGGATATTCCATGCGCGAGAAGAGAATCTCCCATTCCTTTGACATAGTTCCGCTCCCTGGTATCCAAAGCCGGACGCATTTCTTCTGCACACTTTTTCAAAAGTTCCAGATCTCCGGATTCACTGCCGAAGGAAAGAAAATCGATGCAGCCGAGTCCATCCAGAATGCCGATGGCTCCCCTGGCAAACTGGGAAGCGCCGTTACAGGCATAGATGAACGGAAGCTCCAGGACAAGATCTGCGCCGTTTTCACAGGCGAGCCTTGCGCGCTTCCATTTGTCCTGCAGCGCCGGCTCTCCGCGCTGAACAAAACTTCCGCTCATGACAGCAACGACATGGTCTGCGCCTGTCATTTCGAGAGATTTTTCAATATGATATTTATGTCCGTTATGAAACGGATTGTATTCTGCGATAATGCCTAAAATTTTCATGTTACGAAAAAAGCCGCGGCTGGCGCGGCATAATCATTAATCTTCAATATCTGATACAGGGTCTAGTACTACATCCATGTTGAATTCCTTTGCAGCAGGCTGTGAAGGTTCTCCTGCAATTTCATAAGCCATCTGCTGGATTTCCTCACGGTTGGCCTGTAAGGTATCGTTTACCCCGTTGAATGTATTTTCCAGATGGTTGAACATGTCTACAAAATATTGGGCATTCATCTGTTCAATCTTTGACTGGAAATCGTAAAGAATGCCATCCATATACTCATATGTTCCAAGCTTCAGCTGTTTTGCCTTGTCTTCTGCATTGGAGATAATGGTTTCGGCTTTCTGTTTTGCCTTTAATGTAATATCGTTTGTATCAATCAGCACCTCTGCCTGTCTTCTGGCATCACGGATGACTGTCTCATATTCATCCTTCGCATCTGAGATAATCTGACCGCGCTGCTGCTTGATATATTGTGCCTGCTCTATTTCGCTAGGAAGTTCTGACCTGATTTCCTTGACGATTTCGCGAAGTTCATCTGCATCAATCATGATTTTTCCTGTCAGAGGAAAACCGGAAGCGGTTTCAATGATATCTTCGATTTCTTCAAGTAATTCTAAAATCTTCATTCTATTTCTCCTTATTAAACTTCTGGTTCATAAAAGAAAGAATCTGCGGAGGAACCAGTTTCTGAACATCCCCACCGAGACTATATACTTCCTTGACCATTGTGCTTGAAATATAGCTGTATTCCGGATTTGTCATGAGAAATACAGTTTCCACCCCATCATTATACAACACTTTATGCAATTGTGCCATTGAAATTTCATTATCAAAATCGGCAGTGTTCCGCAGACCCCTGACAACCATGTCGAAACCGTTTTCATTCACATAATCGGCAAGCAGTCCGTCAAAGACATCAACAGTAACATGCTCCAGATGAGATGTAACGGAACAGATCATTTCTCTTTTTTCTTCTTCTGAAAACATCCCCTTCTTCTGCGGGTTACGGATAATGCCGACTACAAGCTCAT
>JAZRWY010000061.1:0-10895 GCA_045599945.1 Anaerovoracaceae bacterium
GGTACGGGTAAAACATACTTAGCAGCATTTGACGTACGCAAGTACAAGCCTAAGAAGATGCTATTCTTAATATATAGAGAAAACATAGCAAGAGCTGCCATGGCAAGCTTCAAACGAGTATTAGGTTCTAATATTAATGCAGGCATACTTGCAGGTAGTAGTAAGAATTTTGATTGTGATTATACTTTTGCAATGGTGCAGACCCTATCAAAGAAGGATATAAAGGAACAGTTTGCGCCAGATTATTTTGATTATATAGTTATAGACGAAGTACATAGAGCTGGTGCTGAATCGCATGGAAAAATAACTGCTACCGGTGAGGCAGAGGAATTCATAATGCCAGGAACAGACTCATCTGCAGTAAAAATTCATTATACTTTAGACACTCCTGTCAGAGAAGACATCTATGATTATATAACAAACTAAACGAAGACAAATTAGAATGAAGACAATTAGAGTAGTAGCAGCAGTAATAAAAGCAAAGAATAACAATAATGAAGATATCATCTTTGCCACGCAAAGAGGATATGGAGACTTAAAGGGTGGCTGGGAGTTCCCTGGTGGAAAAATTGAGAGCGGGGAGACGCCTTCGGGGGCTCTGAAGAGAGAGATTAGAGAAGAGTTAGATACTGAGATAGCTGTTGGGGAGCATATTCAAAAGATTGAGTATGATTATCCTACATTCCACTTGTCCATGGACTGTTTCTGGTGTTCGGTAATATCAGGAGATCTGGTATTAAAGGAACATGAAGCAGCAAGGTGGCTTAAGAAGGATGAGCTTTCCTCTGTGGACTGGCTGCCTGCAGACATCATCCTGATTGATAGGTTGAAGGAATTACTGTAAGCATTTTCAGGATGGAATAAGTTGATTATTGTATGGTATAATTGAAGGGGCGGAGAATAGTTGATTGAGAAAGTAGTTATGGGTTTTGAAAGGAGATTGTTACTTGTGAAGAAAAGAATATGTTTTGTTCTACTTCTGTCGCTTGTCATGGCAATGGCAATGACAATTACTGCAGCAGCATATGCGAATCCGATAAAGATAACAAATGGAAATGACTTAAGACATATAATGGAGAATGGTGGAGAAGGTGTTTTAACACAGGATATCACTGCCTCAGATATGTCCTCGTTGCAGTAAGAGAAGGCTGTACTGTAGCAATAGACATGAATGGGTATTCTATCGCCATGACCTGCTCAGCTGTTATGGAACTTAGAGGTAACGTTGCTCTGTATAACGGGAATAAAATCAATATATATATCGAAAACGGCTCCAATAGTGAGGGCGTATTAGCACTGAATGACATAAATGTTGTCACTATAAAGTCACGTGATATAGTGTGCAGGAATATGCTGCTGGTGAATATTGGAGAAACAAGGATGGAGCGAATGCTATTTAACCCTGTCGTTGTTACAGACAGCAAAAATGCCATGACAAAGGATCAGCTTGTCGACATGATTAATACAGGAAAGCTTCCGCAACTTGAATGCGAAGGATATGTGTTTACAGAATGGCAGGACCAGTCAGGAAAATCAATCACTGAATGGAAAGCAGAAGACGTTACAGAGATAAAGTCTGTCTGGGAGAAGGATATTTAGATTTCCTTTGATGCAGATGGCGGCACATGTGATGTAGAGACAGCGCGTCCTATGGATAGTGGAAAGCTTAAGACCATCCCTGCTGCAAAGAAGGATGGCGTATGCTTTGATGGATGGATGACAGAAGCCGGAAAAAAGTAACAAAGGACACAGTATTTAAAGAGAGTACAACAGTCAAAGCTGCATGGGTAGAGGAATCAGAAAGAGCAGATGCCCTTGCTGATTTTATGAAAGACCAGGGATTTTCACAGAGCAGCATAGATAAGCATGTAGGAATGCTGGCAAAGGGATCGACAGCTTCAATCTTTGGATCAGGCAGCATCTGGATGATTGTAGCATTCATATTTATTGCGTTATCAGCAGTATTAGGCATAATTGCTATAAAAAGAAAGTAGAGGGTAAATATGAAAAGAGTATTTAAGATTGCAGTAGCAACAGTAATGATGGTGCTGTGCATGAGCATGATATCTTTTGCACAGGAAAAGATTGAAGTTACAGATGAAACGCAGCTTCTGAATGCATTTGATTCTGGCGGATATGCAGTGCTGGAGGATAATATCACTACTGATGATATTGATTCAATTTACGTAGGACATGATATTTTAATCGATCTTAACGGAAACAACCTGATTATTAATGGAGGCGACTATACATTTGATGCGAATGTGTGCTTCATGAATGGCAGAGCAAATCTTTTTGGGGAAAACCTTACTGTTCATGCAGATACCTTAGCCATGAAAAACGGCCTTTTAAATGTGAGTCAACTGACTTTAAGAATAGGCAGCAGAGCAGAGCTTCTGGCAGTAGGCGAAGATGCATATGTTGTAGTAGCTCCAAAATATTACACATCGCCAATCACAACGCTCTCTGTAGATAGCGAGCTGATCTCGGGAGAAATGTTAATGAGTATAGCTAAAACAGGAGAACTTCCAGAGCTTCAGAAGGATGGATACAGCTTCGACGGCTGGAAGGCCTTACCGGGAAATGTTGTTACTAATTGGAAAGAAACTACACATGCAGACCTCATTCGTGCCACATGGTCTGAAAAGACAGCCTCCATCTTCGGAGGCGGCCGCATCTGGGTGGTGCTGACAATCATATTCTTCATTTCAGCGGTAGCGCTTGCCATGCTGTATGTGAGAAAGAAGTAGAGGAGATAGATGGACAGACTGTTAAACAATAAAGAATTCAAAGAATCCAGACTGGTAGATGAAGGAAATCCTGTGGTAAACAGAAGGACATACAATCTGATCATTGCACTGACACTGGCATGGGGACTGGTCCTGGACTTTCTGATGTGCAATACGCTGCAGGAGATATTTCTGAAGATGAATTTCATCCTCATGATCATCATCTACCTGGCGGTATCCTTTGCAGCCGTATATTTCATATACGGCTCAGACAGGCCGGTCGTGAGCTTTTCGGCATTTACGGTACTGTCTCTTGCCATGGGAATGCTGCTGACAGTCATCGTTTCAGGATATACGGGGGAGTCCATCGGAAGGGCATTCATTGAGACCATTGCAGCATGCCTTGTCATAGGCGTCCTTTCGGCCGCCTTTCCAAATGTATTTATGAAGATGGGAAGAGGCCTTTTTGCAGCGCTGGTCATCATGATTCTGGTGGAGATTGCATGCATCCTGGTGATGGGATATTCGCCGCAGATCACTTCCATCGTCATGATCGTCATATTCAGCGGATACTTCGGATATGACCTGGTCAAGGCACAGAGCTATGTGCCGACGGTAGATCATGCCATTGACAGCGCAGCAGACATCTATGTGGACGTTGTCAATCTCTTCATCCGCATCCTCAGAATTGCAGGAGAGAGGAACTGAGAAATACTGGATGAAAAAAATGCAGGATAGTGATATAATGGAAGTCACGAGGGAGGACTGACATGGCAGAGAAATGGTCAAGAGAGCAGCTGGAAGCTGCACTGGAAAAATATAAGGGAAAAGCGATAGACATCTTAAATGACGACGAGAAAGTGGAAACCTTTCTTCAGAAGGTGGAAGACAAGCTGGAAGGCATCCCGAAGATCGGAGAATATCTTTCGGAGATTCCGGTCATGATGTCCATGATCCGGGCAAAGATTCTCGGACAGTACGAAAAGATACCAATGAAGACAACGATAGCCATGGCAGCAGGCCTTCTGTATTTCCTGGCACCCATTGACATCCTGCCGGATGGACTGGGCATTTTCGGATATCTGGACGATGCAGCAGTCATTGCACTGGTGCTGAAGATGGCAGAAGACGATGTGAAGGATTACAGAGTCTGGCAGATGAATAACGGGAAGAGGGAAGAGATCTAGGAGACCATGAAGAAGTTAGCAGTACTATTTCCAGGCGCAGGATATACAAATGACCGGCCGCTCATATATTATGCATCGAAGATTGCATATGAAGAGCATTATGAAATATTCAAAGTGAAATACAGCGGATTTAAATACGGACTGAAAGGAAACAGCCATAAAATGGCAGAAGCAGCCATCTCTGCATATAAGCAGGCAGAAGAGGAACTGAAGGAGATTCCGTGGGGGGAATATGAAGACATTCTGTTCATCTCCAAGAGTGTAGGAACGGTTGTAGCCGCAGAATACCTCAGAAGACATGAATCTCTGAAAGCAAGAAGCATTTCCTTTACACCGGTAGAATACACATTCCCTGTCAGAGGGCATGGCGTCATGTTCCATGGCAACAAGGATTCATGGGTAGAAGATGAGACTGTCATTGTCAGAGGCTGCAATGCAGCAGGGCAGGAACTGGTTGTCATTCCTGAAGGAGACCACTCCCTGGAGACAGGAGATGTTCTGAATGACATCCGCGTTCTTCATGACGTGATGGAGAAAGTCAAGGAATTCATCCATCTGGAAGTGCCGGAGGAAATAGAGCCGATTATTCCGGAAGGAATCGTACCAAATCTCATCGGTCTTGAAATTGACTTGGCGATGCTTGTCTGCAGAGAGCTGGAAATGCGGGGCGTAGCCATGGGATCGGGCGTTGTTACAAGAACAGAACCGGCAGCCGGAGACAGGATCTTTAAACAGGGACAGGTATTCCTGTTCACAGAATGAACATGCAGGCAGAATCTGAAAAAGGTTCTGCTTTTTTCATATCTGAAAAAAATTTTAAAAATTGTGCAATAAAAAATGCATCAGATGCATTTTACGTATGATTGAGTTTGTGTCGTGTTATTATTTGTAGAAAATAGTTTTATATCCTTTCGCAAAACTATTTTTATAAAGTCATATGGTATCAATGTAAATATGACAAGCCCAACTTTGAAACAGCAGCGTCTTCCTCTATGCTGCTGTTTTTATTATGTTGAAAAAAACTCAGAAACGTGCAATAATATGAAGACTGCATACATTAAATTTATAGGGCATATTTACAAGGGGAAATCATATGAATAGCGGAGGTACATTGTCTGAACTCCTCAGACGCATATCGCTGGGCGATGAAAATGCGTTTGAAGATTTTTATTACCAGACATGTCAATCGGTATATGCTTACCTGCTGTCACTCACAAAAGATCCGGAGGATGCAAAGGATCTGCTGCAGGAAACATATATTAAAATCAGAGGCGCCAGCCATCTGTACAAAGATCAGAATACGCCAATGGCCTGGATTCTCAGAATCTGCCGAAACGAATTCCTGATGAAAGCAAGAAAGGATGCTGTCAGGAAGACCGTTCCCATGGAGGAGGCAGGGGAGATTCAGCAGAAATTTGACGGAATTGAATCAGTAGAAAACCGCATGGTCCTTACGGAGCTCTTTACAGCAGTATCCGAAGAGGAGCGGGACATCATTCTGATGCATGTTGTCATGGGCATGAAGAACAGAGAGATTGCAGACTATCTGGACATGCCGGTAGGCACTGTGCTCAGTAAATATAACCGGGGAATCAAAAAACTCAAAGAGGCAATGGAAAGAAAGGAGGACATCTGATGGACAAAAGAAAACTGGAAAACAGAATCATGGATGCATTGGATCAGATTACTCCTGATATTTTTGAGGAGATCCGGGAAAAGGATTATCAGAGAATCGAAACGGAAAAGGAACTGTTCTGCGCAGAAAAAACGGCACGCAGGAAAAGGAAAACATGGATGGCAGCCGCAGCAGTCGCAGCCGCAGTCATGTTATGCATCTTTGGTGGCTCAAATCTCATGAGCGATCCATATATCGGCCAGATCTATATCGATGTAAATCCAGGCATGGTGCTGGAGATCAGCAGCGACGAGCAGGTAGCGGATATTAATGCCGTCAATGAAGATGCAGAGGTAATTGTGGAGAATGTATCCGAAAAAATGGATTTTCCGGCATCGGTAAGCGATACCATCGCTGTTGTTGTGGGAGAACTGGATGCTGCAGGATATCTGAAGAAATCCAAAGGAGAGGTCCTGGTAACCTATGCCTATGTGGACCAGAAGTCTGTACGCATTGAGAATGAACTGAAGAAGGCTGCAAAATGCCAGATGAAGGATAATACATGGATCTACCAGTCATTTGAAAAGGATGAGGAACTGGAAAAGAAAGCTTCCGAAAAGAAGATGACACCAGGAAAGTATCAATATATTGAAAAGAATGAACTCGATGTGGATGAGCATGCAAAAAAACCGGTACGGGAGATTACAAAGAGCAGCGCTGTAAAGAAAGAAGAGAAAGCGTCGAAGTCCTCTGTAGCAGAGCCGAAGAAGCAGGAAGCAAAAGAATCTGTACAGACAAAAGATGAACCGGAAAAGAGCGAACCTTCTGTAGAGCAGAAGAAACAGGAAGAGCCGGCTGCAGCAGAAAAGAAAACGGAGCAAAGCGAAAAAGAGAAGGTAGTAGAAAAGAAGAGCTTTGGGGATGTGAAAAAAGCAGCTCCGGCGCAGAAGGTAGTCATCAGCAATATTACATATTCCGATGAAATGGCATTTGTACATTTCAAGGGAAGTGTGGAATATGACCAGCCATCGGTATCCATCTCCGGCGGAGCATCTGCATCCATCGTGGCAATGGATGGACACAGCATGGCAGTTTCCGTATCCGGCGCAAAGAATAATGACACATATATTCTCAGCATTTCCGGAGTCAGAGGAAAGAGTGAGGAATCCTTCAGTACGGTTTCCGGAGACTTTACAGTGAAGAATCAGGAAAAGAAAAAACAGAAATAATAATATGATCAGGAAGGCCCGCAGCGTGCGGGCCTTATATTTTTCACAAAATAGTCACTTTTTCGTATATGCATCTTCTCAAATATCCTGTAGAATGAAAGAAATCCAAAGAGGAAAGGAACCGAGAATGAGTAAAAGTGAAATCAGGGCGCCATGGATTAAGAATCTGGAGGGCGTGCCGCCGCATCTGGAATATAACCAGAATTCCATGTATGACATGGTTGAGGATATTGCAGCCAAATATCCGGACAACATTGCATACGATTTCATGGGCGGCAAAGTAAAATACAAGATATTCATCAAAAAAATCGACCAATGCGCAAGAGCGCTTGCAGCCATCGGTGTCAAAGAAGGAGAATGCGTCACCATATGCATGCCCAACGCACCGCAGGCTGTCATCATGTTCTATGCAGTCAATAAGATCGGGGCAATCGCCAACATGGTCCACCCATTATCTTCTGAAGCAGAGATTGAATTCTGTCTGAAGGAGTCCAGCAGCGTGGTCTGTCTCACATTGGACCAGTTCTATGGCAAATTCAAAGGCATACAGAGAAGACGTCCCATCCGCTCCCTGATCCTCACATCCGTAAAGGATGTATTGAGTCCGGTAAAGAAAAAGGGCTACTATATCGTGGAAGGAAGAAAGACGGAAAAAGTACCGGAGAATGCGGAAATCGTATGGTGGGAGAAATTTCTCGCCGATGGAAAGATGTATCATGGGGACTATCATGTGAAGCGGAAAGCAGCAGATCCTGCCGTTATTCTGTACAGCGGCGGGACAACGGGAACCATGAAGGGCATTCTTCTTTCCAATCTGAACTTCAATGCGCTTGCTGCCCAGATTATTGCAACCAATCCGATGTTTAAGCCGGGAGACAGAATGCTGGCAGTCATGCCGATCTTCCATGGCTTTGGACTGGGTGTCTGCATCCATTCCATGCTGGCGTCGGGAGGAAGGTGTCTTCTGATTCCGAGATTCAATCCGGACAGCTATGCAAAGCTTCTCAAGAAGCATAAACCGAACTTCATTGCGGGAGTTCCCACTCTCTATGAGGCTCTTCTGAGACTGAAGACTTTAGACCGGGTGGACCTGTCCTGCTTAAAAGGAGTTTTTTCCGGCGGCGATTCCCTCTCCATCGAACTCAAAAAGAAACTGGACAGATTTCTGGATGCCCACCATGCAACCATCCAGGTAAGAGAAGGATATGGAACGACAGAGTGCGTTACAGCCTGCTGCCTGACACCGGTCCACTGGTTTAAGGAAGGATCCATCGGATTTCCGTTCCCGGACACCTATTTCAAAATCGTAAAGCCGGGCACATCAAAAGAAGTGCCTTATGGCAGTGAAGGGGAAATCTGCATAGCAGGGCCAACCGTCATGATAGAATACATCAACAATGAAGAGGAGACCGCCAATGCCCTAATGGAGCATGAAGACGGGCTCACATGGCTTCATACAGGAGACCTGGGAGCCATGGATGAAGACGGCTTCATCTATTTCCGCCAGAGGATCAAGAGAATGATTGTTACTTCAGGATATAACGTATATCCATCCAGAATAGAGAATCTGCTGGATGCCCACGAACTGATCCACATGAGCTGCGTCATCGGCATCCCGGATGAACTGAAGATGCAGAAAGTGGCAGCATATATTGTACTGAAACCGGATGTGCGGGTAACGGAGGAGGAAGCCAGAGCAGAAATCGAAAAATATCTGAAAAAAAACATCGCCAAATATGCCATGCCGAAGATTATTGAGTTCCGAAAAGAACTTCCGAAAACGCTGGTCGGAAAGGTAGCATACAGAAAACTGGAGGAAGAAATCCTGCAGAAAAACTAGAGACAAGAACCGGGAATTCCCGGTTTTTTCTTTTCAAACTGCATTTTACATCTGCCTTGCAAAAAATGTAAAGTGCAGTTACAATTATCCTTAGCGCAGTGAAGGATAATTCAAACGCGAATCATACACTGGAGGGAAGAGATGAACGACCACCTGATACTAGTCGATCTTGAAGATAGAGAAATAGGGTACGGAGAAAAGATGGAGGTCCATGAAAAAGGACTTCTCCACCGGGCATTTTCGGTATTTCTGGTAAGCCGGGGCCGGGTGCTCCTGCAGAAGAGAAATCCGGAAAAATACCACTCGGGAGGGCTCTGGGCCAATGCGTGCTGCTCCCATCCGAGAAAAGGAGAGACCCTTGCAGAGGCCGTTCCAAGAAGATTGAAAGAAGAGCTGGGAATCTGTACGGAAGTAGAGGAAGCATTCTCCTTCATCTACCGGACCGAGTTTTCTAACAAGCTCTGTGAATATGAGCTGGATCACGTATTCCTTGGAGAATATGAAGGAGAGGTCTTTGAAGATCCGGAAGAGATTTCCGAGACTTCCTGGATGGAGATCGGGGAACTGAAAGAAAAACTGGTGACTCAGCCGGAAACCTTTGCCTCCTGGTTTATCATTGCAGCGCCGAAGGTCATTGCAATCCTTGAAAGTAACGGAAAAGTCTCTTGTTAGAAACAGAGTTTTATCTTTTCTGCCGGATTTCACATGGAGTCAGAACGGATTTGGAACGCAGAGAAGGTATAATGGGAAAGAAGTAAAGGAGGGTATTGAATGGATACAAAAAATGTAATCGAAAATTACATCAGCGGTTTTCATGAATGCTATCTATCTGATCCTGTCCATCTGGAATATATCAGCGAGAACCTATGTGCAATGCTGGGATATTCAAAGGAAGAGCAGCAGGAACTTTTTGGAAACATATATAGCGGGATGATTTTTCCGGAGGACAAGGAGGCATTCAGGGATTTTATTGGAAAACTGAAAGATAAAGAAACCACGGCGGTCTGCTATTACCGGATGGTAGACCGGAATGGAAAGCTGATTGCAGTCCGCGATCAGATGACATCCAAACGAACCGAAGAGGGAATCATGTATGGTTATTCTGTTGTAACGCAGATATCAGATGAAGAAGAGTCTAGTGAAGAAGAACTCCTGGTTTCTGCATACCAGAATATTTTTTTATGTGATTGCAGCAAAGAGGTGATTCAGTGCAAGAAGCACGGGAACCTCTTCGGCGAAAGAGAAATGGAAGGACGTGCGTGGAGCGCCAGAAACGGAATGCGTCATTTTATCAATCTGCAGATTGCACGAGAGGACCGGAGTTTTGCAGAAGAAAAGATCAATGAAATCTACCAGCTGGAAAAAAGCGGCAGAAAAGCCATTGTACCGGACATCCGGTTTCATTCGGTGGACGGAAGAACCTTTGCAGGAATCTTTATCAACTCCAGTGACCGCAAAGGATATATCTGCATCAATGAAGTGCCGGAACATGAAAAGCAGGGGAACAGAAAAGAAATCTTTGTGCGCACCTTCGGATACTTTGATGTATTTGTGGATGGGGTTCCCATATTCTTTCGGCATAACAAAACCAAGGAATTCCTGGCCGTTCTCATAGACCGGAAGGGAGGATATGTCGGCGCCAGGGAGGCCATCACCTATCTCTGGGAGGGTGAGCCGTATGACAATACCACGAAGGCAAGATACAGAAAAGTATGCATGCGTCTGGAGGAGACGCTGGACGAGTACGGCGTAGGATATATCATGGAGAAAAAGGCAGGAAGCCGCAGGATCAACAAAGAAGCAATCACTTGCGACTTCTACGAATACCAGGAAAAGAAAGAGCAGAGTGAATACCAGAATGACGGTGTATACATGTCCCAATATACATGGAGTGAGTATATATACTTTTTATGAAGCAAGAAAGAATCCGTACAGGAATCAAACTGTACGGATTTTTCCCGTTCATGGAACGGATGGGAAATATACTGGAGATAAAAGGGATGACCGGCAGGGGCAGCAGAAAAGCAGAAGGTTCTTTTCTCAGGCAGATGAAGTCAGAACGGGGAACATGGAAAAACGAGTTGTGAGTGATCCTCCTGGAAAGCAGACTGCCTAGCCGGATATCCCTCCTTTATTCTTCTAAAGAGGAAAACCGTTAGTGTAAACTGTTTGTAGGTTTTCGGAAAATAGAATATAAAGAAAGACACCAATCTATGTTAGAATTAAATCACCACAAAATAATCCGAAAGAAGGTGTCTTTATGTTTAATAGTATACAACAGTTTTTAGAAAAGGG
>JAZRWY010000062.1:0-5540 GCA_045599945.1 Anaerovoracaceae bacterium
TGGCTCACTGGCAGATGCAGTAGGAGGAGCGGCAGCAAGAGCAACCGGCAGCATGTATGTTACCCAGGGCTGCAGCCTGCAATTCTATGTCAGCACGGAACCGCAGGATGAAATGCTCTATGCAGAAGCGGAAGTTAGGCATAGAGGTTCCAGAACCTGTATTGTCGCAATTGAACTGAAACATGCGGACGGAACAGTTGTATGTGACGGACAATATTCATATTCGAAAATCTAACATTCAGAGGCCCTCTCAGACGAGAGGGCATCACCTTTTATAAAAGATTTCGCATAAGCGGGCGCGCAACGTAATATTTTTTCTCATATCGTCTTTTTTTCAAGCAAAAGCATGCAAAACATAGTATAATGATTCCATGAGAATTATGATACAGAGGTGATAGAATGGCTAGAATTTTATTTGTAAACGCATGCGTAAGACCGGAATCAAGAACCAGAAGACTGGCGCAGAAGGTTTTAGAAAAACTGGAAGGGAACGTTACAGAACTGGACCTGCAGGAGGAGGCAATCCTTCCTTTAGATAATAGAAAACTGACACTAAGAGAAAGACTTCTGGATAGCGGGGATATCACAGATGAGATGTTTGACTATGCAAAGCAGTTTGCTCAGGCAGATGAAATAGTCGTGGCAGCTCCATATTGGGATGCCCAGTTTCCTGCAATCCTGAAGATCTATCTTGAGGCCATATGTGTATCCGGAATTACATTCAGATATACTCCGGAAGGCTATCCAATGGGACTGTGTGCTGCAAAGAGACTTACATATGTGACAACTGCCGGAGGAGTCATAGGAGATTTCAATTTCGGCTATGACTATGTGAATGCCATGGCGCAGGGAATGTTCGGCATCCACGATGTACGTTTTGTTTCAGCAGAAAACCTGGATATTGAGGGAAATGATCCTGAAAAGATTTTAGCGGAAGCAATGGAAACTGTTCCGGAAATCATGAAATAGCAGGCGAGCAGGAAAGGACTTGGACGGTCCTTTCTTTTTTATGCAAAAAACAATGGCTGAGGTTTCCCTCAGCCATTTATAAAAGTAATGATAAACTCTCTTTATAACGATGTTTCGTTGTTTCCGCCTGTAGCATTCTTGATAACCAGCAGAGTTCCAATCATCAGAACGATTCCAAGTGGAAGGCATACGAACATTGAAGTCGTGTAGCTTACATTTACGCAAAGGAGACCAGCTACGATGTATACAACGAATGATACGATTGCAACGGTGATTGCGTATGGAAGCTGTGTAGCTACATGCGCTACGTGGTTACACTTAGCACCAGCTGATGCCATGATTGTTGTATCTGAGATTGGTGAGCAGTGGTCTCCGCATACAGCACCTGCCATGCAGGCGGATATGCCGATAATCATGAGCTCTGGGTTTGAATCCTGGAATACAGCTACAACGATTGGAATCAGGATACCGAATGTACCCCATGAAGTACCTGATGCGAATGCAAGTGCACATCCGATAGCAAAGATTACTGCTGGAAGAAGTGCTACCATGTTGCCTGCCATGCCTTCTGTGCCGGCTGCTACGAACTGAGCGATTCCCAGGCTGTCAGTCATTGCCTTCAGTGACCATGCAAGAGTCAGAATCAGGATTGGTGCTACCATTGCCTTGAATCCTTCAGGGATGCAGTTCATGGCATCTGAGAATGTTACAACTCCTCTAACCAGGTAGAAGATTACTGAAATGATTAATGTAATAACTGAGCCGATAACAAGGCCAACGGATGCATCTGAATTTGCGAATGAATTTACAAATGTTTCTCCGCTGAAGAATCCGCCAGTGTAGATCATTCCGATTACACATGTGATAATCAGGATGATTACCGGGAATACAAGATCGATAACTCCGCCTTCTCTCTTTGCTTTAGATACAGAAATGTCAAGGTCTGATGTCTGGACATCATTTCCTTCGTCCATAAGCTGCTGTGCATATTTCTTCATCTTACCGTAGTCGAAGTTCATTGCTACGATGGTAAACAGCATGGTGATTGTAAGGATTGCATAGAAGTTGAACGGGATTGCTCTAAGGAATATAGTAAAACCATCTTCCCCCGGAACAAAGCCTGTAACTGCTGCTGCCCATGATGAGATAGGAGCAATGATGCAGATTGGAGCTGCCGTTGCGTCAATCAGATATGCCATCTTCGTCTTGTTGATTCCCTTTTCCTCTGCGATAGGCGTCATTACGGAGCCAACTGTAAGGCAGTTGAAATAGTCATCTATGAAGATCAGCATTCCAAGGACGATAGTAGCGAATGCTGCGCCTTTCTTCGTCTTGATGTGCGTTGATGCCCATTTGCCGAATGCACGGGAGCCGCCGGTTCTGTTAAGCAGTGCAACGACAATGCCAAGGATTACCAGGAATACCAGGATACCAACATTGTATGAATCTGAAAGTGAAGCAACGATTCCATCCTGAAGAACGTGGTTCATTGAAAGCTCGAAGTTGCCGCCTGCGTATAAAACGCCGCCGATAACAACACCGATGAACAGTGAACTGTAAACTTCCTTGGTGATCAGTGCAAGGATGATTGCTACAAGTGGCGGTATGATTGACCATGCTGTAGCATAGATGGCCGGTGCATACTCGGCACCATCTTCAGCAAATGCAAAGCATGGGCAGAAAGCCATGACCAGCATTGCTGCTGATAAAATAAAAATTAGTCTGTTTCTCATTATTTCTTCTTCCTCCAAAAACTTAAAATACCATGAATATCATCCGTAGTGTATCCATGGCAATAAGATATCCATCCACAGATAGCGCTCCGCTTGATGCGACAGTATGATACATATTCTATATCACACCAGGAAAACCTGACGGCATTGGTCTCCTTCGGCGGAAGTCCCTTTCATCATGCATGTAAGGCTGCCTTGCCAAATACATGACTACTGATCAAATCCGCTCCTCTATCAGGAAAATATTCAATTATTAATACTATTTCATCATATCATATCGGGAACGCTTGTCAAGAAAGAAAAGGGACAATTTTGCATACTTTTTGCACAATTATATAATATATGGCATGGGTTCAGCATTTCCAGAGATCTGTTTCGCGGTTCTTGCGACACGTAGCAGTAATGCCAATTAGAATAAGGCTTGAAAAACTCAGAATGATGAAATTTAAGTTTTCAAGCGATTAAAAATGATATATAATGTAAAAAGATTTCAAAAATTTAAGGTAAATTTAATGTTTTAGGAGGATATATACAAAATGAAGAGCTTTATGAAAGAATTCAAAGAGTTTGCATTAAGAGGAAATGTCATTGACCTGGCAATAGGCGTATTAATCGGCGGAGCATTCAGTGCTCTGGTTGGTGCATTTACAGAAACAATCATTCAGCCGCTTTTAAACTGCATCGGCGGAACAGATGTAGGATGTAAAATTCATCTCATTGGTGACAATTACATGGATATTGGTGCATTCATTGCAGCAATCATCAATTTCATCATCATGGCCTTTGTGATTTTCCTCATCATGAAGTCACTGAACAAGCTGGCAACAGTAGGTCAGAAACCGGAAGAAGAAGGAGAACCAACGACAAAGATCTGCCCATTCTGCAAGAGTGAGATTTCCATTGAAGCAACAAGATGTCCAAACTGCACATCAGAGCTTGAAGAAGCAGCTGCAGAATAAACAGTTGACATTTGGCATATAAAAAAGTAAAATAACGATAAACCGTAGACGAAGAGTAGTAATCATTCTCCGGAATTCACAGAGAGCTGCAGGTGGTGGAATTGCAGTATGGATGGAAATGATGAATGGACTTCCGAGGGCAAACCGAAAGATTTCGAGTAGGGGAGACGTGGCCTCACGTTACAGAGGGAATCCTATGATGGTAGGATGAGTGGGTGCAGCAATGCACCAAGCCGGGTGGCACCGCAGGAAATGATACCTGTCCCAGCATGTTTGGGACAGGTTTTTTAGATTTTTTGAAAGGAGCAGATATAATGACAGCAAAAGAAATACCTTAC
This sequence comes from Anaerovoracaceae bacterium, assembly GCA_045599945.1. Classification (GTDB taxonomy): domain Bacteria; phylum Bacillota; class Clostridia; order Peptostreptococcales; family Anaerovoracaceae; genus UMGS973. The sequence continues at coordinate 4,000 of JAZRWY010000062.1, forward strand.
AAGATTTATTTAACAGAAGATGAGATGCCCAGAGAATGGTATAACCTGAGAGCAGATATGATTCATAAACCGGCACCGCTTTTGAATCCAAAGACGTATCAGCCCATGACAGCAGAAGAATTAAAGGAAGTATTCTGTGAAGAAATGGTAAAGCAGGAACTGGACGATACCACAAGATATGTTCCGATTCCGGAGGACATTCTCGGATTCTACAAAATGTATCGGCCGGCGCCGCTGACCAGAGCATATTGCCTGGAGGAAAAACTGGGAACACCGGCAAAGATCTATTATAAGTTCGAGGGCAACAACACTTCCGGTTCTCATAAACTGAACTCCGCCATCGCGCAGGCATATTATGCAAAGAACCAGGGGCTGAAAGGTCTTGCAACGGAAACCGGTGCAGGGCAGTGGGGAACGGCGCTATCCATGGCATGTTCCTATCTGGACCTGATCTGTGATGTTTTCATGGTAAAGGTTTCTTATGATCAGAAGCCGTTCAGAAGAGAAGCAATGAAGGTTTATGGAGCTTCTGTAACACCATCCCCTTCTTTTGGTACAGAAGTAGGAAGAAGAATCAATGAGGAATATCCGGGAACGACAGGAAGCCTTGGATGTGCCATTTCAGAAGCCGTGGAATATTCCAGAAATAAGGAAGGCTATCGGTATGTTCTTGGCTCCACATTAAATCATGTAACGATGCATCAGAGCATCATCGGTCTGGAAGCAAAGCTTGCGCTGGATAAGTACGGAGAAAAGGCGGACATTATCATTGGATGCGCCGGCGGCGGATCCAACCTTGGAGGCCTGATTGCACCTTTCATGGGAGAAAAAATCAGAGGAGAAGCGGATTATGAAATCATTGCTGTGGAACCGGCATCCTGCCCGTCCCTCACAAGAGGTGTCTACGCATATGACTATTGTGATACCGGAAGAATCTGTCCCCTTGCAAAAATGTATACGCTGGGCTCCGGATTCATTCCGTCCGCCAGTCATGCCGGCGGTCTGAGATACCATGGCATGAATCCGATGATTTCCCAGCTTTATGACGACGGCCTGATGAAAGCCGTATCCGTAGAGCAGACCAGGGTATTTGAAGCTGCAGAAATGTTTGCAAGAGTGGAAGGCACACTGCCGGCGCCGGAGAGTGCACACGCTATCCGGATTGCTATCGATGAAGCGCTAAGGTGCAAGGAGACCGGCGAAGAAAAAACGATTCTGTTCGGACTTACGGGAACGGGATATTATGATATGTTTGCATATGAAAAGTATCATACGCATGAAATGGAAGATTTCCGACCGACGGATGAAGAAATAGCAGCCGGACTGAAAACCCTTCCGGAAGTCGAATAATTGAATAAAAACAGAAAAGGAGAGAATCCGTGTCCGGAATCTCTCCTTGCCTAGTATGACGGGCATGCCGTCAGTCTGTGGTGAAAGTCCACGTAGGGCGTTTGCCTTCAGCGAACCTCATAGCGACTTGCAAGGTTCACATCGCGAGGTGTGGGCGAGAAGAAGCAATAGCGAAATCGTAGCCTGACGAA
>JAZRWY010000063.1:0-13569 GCA_045599945.1 Anaerovoracaceae bacterium
TTCTCTGATTTGGATTGCAGTTGGCGGACCGCATTCCAAGTTTAACAGAAGGAGATTTTTTGTTCAAATGCATAGCATTTACGGAACCACACGTCAAACGTGTGGTTTTACTTATACAAGAAGGATCCGGGACATCTGCCCGGATTCTTTTATATGTATTCAAGTATTTCTTCTGGTGTATGTACGACTGCCATGGCTCCCAGGCTGTCCAGATATCTGCCATGGCCCCAGTCCACAAGGATGCAGGGGATTCCGGCATTATCTGCTGTCTGTATATCTATGATGGAGTCGCCGACATAGACGGCTTTATCGCTTCCGAATTCTTTCATCAGCTTCTTAATGGCTATCGGGTCCGGCTTTTTTCTTACCTCAGGACTTTCTCCAAGAGCGGTGGAGATGTATTCGCTGAAGAACGCATTGTGAAGCGTGGTTACGCTCTCCTGGTTCTTGTTTGAAAGGATGGCCATTTTTTTGTTTTTGTTCTTTAGTTTTTTCAGAAGATTGATGATTCCATCATATGGTTTTGTATCCATTAATGCATGGGAGGTATAGTATTCTCTGAAGAATCTGTATGCCTCTTTGGCAGCATTCATGTCAGCTTCCGGAGGCAGAGCTCTTTCCATGATCCTTCTTGTGCCGTTCCCCATATATTTTTCAACTTCTTCTTCTGTTCTTTTGGGATAGCCCATATGGTCCAGTGCTGCATTTACTGCAGCTGTGAGATCCGGCAGAGTATGAAGAAGTGTTCCGTCAAGACCGAAAATAACTATGTCGTACATGCTCTAGTAATTGAATAAACTGTTTCTTACACTAACATTTAAAATCAGGCCAAGAGCCATCATGTTGGATATGATGGAGGAGCCGCCATATGAAACAAATGGCAGAGTAATGCCGGTACAAGGCATTACGCCCATTGTCATTCCAATGTTTTCAAAGATCTGGAATACAAACATTCCGATGAAGCCTACAACAATCAGAGCACCGAACAGATCATTGGAATGATGACATACCAGCGCACTACGGTATACAAACAGACCGTAGAGACAGATCAGAATAAACCCTCCAATAAAGCCGAATTCCTCACCGATGACTGCAAAAATGAAGTCGGATGTCTGAACCGGAAGGAAATCCAGTTCTTTCAGTTCTCCGTGGAAGAGGCCTTTGCCTGTAAATCCGCCGGAGCCGATTGCGGTTTTGGATTTCATAATCTGGTACGTTGCTTCAATGGAAGTATCCTCCGGGTGGAGAAAAGCTGTAATTCTCTGCTTCTGGTAATCATCCAGAAATCTGAATGCAACCGGAAGGGATACGGCAAACGCAAGAAGCGTTCTTCCGAGAATCCTGAAATCGATTCCTCCGAAGAATACCATCAGCGCCCACATGCAGCAGAATACCAGACCGGAACCAAGGTCTTCCTTTGCAACGATTGCAATGAATGGTGCAGCATACAGGAATGCCATGACAAAGCCTTTAAATCTCTGCATGGAGCTTCGGTTCCTCTGAAGATATGAAGCAAAAAGGATGGCAAAAGTGATTTTTACCAGTTCGGAAGGCTGGAAGTAGGTGATCTTAAGATCAATCCATGATCTTGCGCCGAACTGCTCCACACCAAGCCCCGGGACATATACGGTCAGAAGAAACAGTATGGAGGCGATGTAAAGTGGCTTTTCAATGGTCAGGAAGAAGGAATAGTCGATGTACATCAGGAAAAGTGCACATCCGAATCCGATGACATATGCAGCAGTCTGAACAACAGCCGAACGGGAGATGACAAAGCCTCCGTCATAGTATGTGCTGCTGATCATAAGAATACTGATTACTGCAAAAACCAATGGCAGGAACAGTAATACTTTATCTGCATTTTTTATCATGGTAAGAAAATAATTCATTAGTCATTCCTTCCTTCTTGACATACTGCTAACTTCAATATTATAATATACTTTGTTAAGATATATCAAGTTTTAATTACAGTAATGCGACTTTTTCCACACAAATGACACATTTGTGATGGAGTTTGATCATCTTCATGTTTTTCAAGGGAAAACCTCTGAAGATGAATATTATGTTTCCGAGATTTCTCTCTGTCGTGAGACAGTCAGAAATATAGATAGATATATAGAATAATTATAGAAGAATATATTTGACTTTATACGGATACATAGGGGTAGGGGCGAACAACCCGAGCCTGATGCCTACCTGCTTTCATGCAGGCAGGAAGCCTGGAGTACAACAGGCAGTTCAAAACCAATATTTTTTTTTAGAGGAGGACATTGATGAGCATTTATGTTGGAATCATCATTGGCGTTCTCTGTCTTGCTATCGGATTATTAGTTGGCTATATACTTAGAAAAAATGTTGCCGAAAAAACAATCGGCAGTGCTGAAACAAAAGCGAAAAATCTGGTATTAGATGCTGAAAATAAAGCAGAATCAATTAAAAAGGAAATGAAGCTGGAAGCAAAAGAAGAGATTCACAAGATGCGCAGCGACATGGACAAGGAAATCCGCGAACGCAGGAACGAGATTTCACGCCAGGAAAAACGCCTGATTCAGAAAGAAGAGTATTTCAATAAAAAAGTCGAAAACATTGAGAAAAAAGAAGAAAGCATTACGAATAAGGAACATGGCCTGATTGAAAAAGGGAAGCAGCTCGATAAGGTGATCGAGAAGGAAATGGCTGAACTTGAAAAGATTTCGGGTTACTCAGTGGAACAGGCTAAGGAAATACTTCTTGCAAATACTGAAAAGGAAATCAGACACGATGCTTCAATCATGATTAAGGAGATTGAAGCAAAAGCAAAGGACGAGGCAGATAAGAAAGCCAAAGAAATCATTACAGGGGCGATTCAGAGATGTGCAGCAGATCATGTTGCAGAAAGCACAGTTTCTGTAGTACAGCTTCCGAATGATGAAATGAAGGGAAGAATCATCGGTCGTGAGGGACGTAACATCCGTTCCATCGAAACCTTGACAGGCGTTGACCTGATCATCGATGATACGCCGGAAGCAGTCATACTTTCCGGATTTGACCCGGTCAAGAGAGAAGTTGCAAGACTGACCCTTGAAAAACTGATTGTTGACGGAAGAATTCATCCGGCAAGAATCGAAGAAACCGTTGAAAAGAGCCAGAAAGAAGTCAATGCAATCATTAAGGACGCCGGAGAACAGGCAACATTTGAAGTCGGCATTCATAATCTGCATCCTGAACTGGTGAAACTTCTTGGAAGACTGAAGTATAGAACATCCTATGGACAGAATGTATTGAAGCATTCCATCGAGGTTGCACATCTGTCAGGACTGATGGCCAGTGAACTGGGACTGGATGCAAAGCTTGCAAAAAGAGCAGGACTTCTGCACGATATCGGGAAAGCGGTAGACCATGAAAAGGAAGGCACACATGTTGACCTTGGCATGGAACTCCTGAAGAGATACAAGGAATCTCAGGCAGTCATCGACGGCATGGCAGCACACCATGGAGATTATGAGGCAAAGACAATGGAAGCTGTTCTTGTAGCAGCTGCTGATGCTCTTTCCGCTGCAAGACCTGGAGCAAGAAGAGAAACGCTGGAAACATATATCCAGAGGCTTGAAAAGCTTGAAGAGATTGCAAATACAACGGATGGCGTAGACAAATCCTATGCAATCCAGGCAGGACGAGAAATCCGCATCATTGCAAAGCCGGATCAGGTTCCGGATGATGAGCTTGCATTCCTTGCAAGAGAGATTTCGAAGAAGATTGAATCCGAACTGGAATACCCTGGACAGATCAAGGTAAATGTTCTCAGGGAGACCAGAGCAATCGATTATGCAAAATAAAGGAAGAATGGGGCAGCGTTGCTGCCCCTTAAATTTGTATCATGGTAGTATATTTAGATAACAGTTCAACAACAAGACCTTATGAGGAAGCAGTACGAGAAGTATCTTCCTGCATGCGTGATATATATGGCAATCCATCTTCTCTTCACGGACTTGGAATAGAAGCTGAAAAAAAGGTGAAGGCGGCAAGGGAGAAAACTGCACGTGCGCTTGGTGCGGATGTGAATGAAATCTATTTCACCGGCGGCGGTACGGAAAGCGATAATCTTGCAGTGATTGGAACGGCGAATGCAAAAAAAAGATTCGGCAAACGGATCATTACGACGTCTCTGGAGCATCCGGCAGTGCTTGAACCATGTGCATTTCTTGAAAAGCAAGGGTTTGAAGTGATACATATCGGCTGTGACAGACAGGGAAAACTGGATATGGACGCCCTGAAAGAGGCAGTCAACGATGAAACCATTCTCATTTCCGTCATGCATGTGAATAACGAAATCGGCAACATCAACGATATTACAGAGATCTCTAAATGGAAGAGAAATGCTCTGCTGCATACGGATGCAGTACAGTCCTTTGGAAAAGTGGATGTGAATGTGGATGCACTGGGTGCAGACCTCATATCTGTCAGCGGCCATAAGATTCACGGACCGAAAGGTGTTGGCTGCATATACATCAGGAAGGGAACCAATATTACGCCATATGTCATGGGCGGCGGACAGGAAAGAAACATGAGGTCGGGAACGGAAAACGTTCCGGGAATCTCCGGTTTCGGGCTTGCATGTGACATGGCCCATAAGAATATGCAAAGCAGAACAAAAACCATGGCAGAAGCAAAGAATTACCTTCTGAAGGGTATCTGTGATGACATTCCGGATGTAATGATCAACAGCCCGGAAGATGCATGTCCATCGGTGCTGAATGTATCCTTCCTTGGAACAAGGGCGGAAGTCATTCTTCACATGCTCGAGGACGATGGCATCTATGTCTCAACAGGATCGGCATGCTCCTCCAATAAGAAGGGCCAGAGCCATGTGCTGCAGGCGATGGGACTTTCTTTCAAGGAGATTGAGGGCGCAATCCGCTTCAGTTTCAGTGAGTTTAATACTATCGAGGAGATGGATTATGTGCTCGATCATCTGAAAACAGTTGTAAAGAGATTCAGAAGGCTGGGCACATTCAGATAAAAGAGAGGTTTTTATGAACGAACAGAACATATTTATAGTCAGATGCGGAGAAGTGGCTTTAAAGGGTATGAATAAACCATACTTTGAGAAGATGCTTGTCAGCAGAATCAGGAAACTTTTAAAGAAATTTGATCATGTAGATACATATAGACATGAAGGGCTGATTTTTGTAAGAGCAGATAAGAAGCATGACCCGCAGAAAATCATTGATGAAATATCCAAGGTATTTGGTGTGGCATCCATTTCACCGGCACTGGAATGTGAATCAGAACTGAATTCCATAGGTGCAGCAGCATGTGAGCTGATGATGAAACTCATCGAAGAAAAAGGTGTCAGGACATTTAAGGTGCATGCCAAGAGAGCAGACAAGAACTTCCCGATAAAATCGCCGGAAATTGCAAGAATCATCGGCGCAAAGGTGCTGGTAGGCTGCAAGGTACTGAAAGTGGATGTACATGATCCGGATGCAGAAATCTACGTAGACCTGAGAAGAGATGTATCCTATGTCTATGAGCAGAAAATCTCCGGTTTTGGCGGACTTCCGCTTGGAACAAACGGCAAGGGAATGGTTCTCCTTTCCGGAGGCATAGATTCCCCTGTCGCTGCATGGATGATGGCAAAGCGCGGCATGCTCATTGAAGCGGTCCATTTCCATTCATACCCGTATACAAGTGTAAGAGCGCAGGAAAAGGTCGAAGACCTTGCAAGAATCGTATCCCAGTACTGCGGAAGATACAAGATGCATGTGATCAATCTTCTTCCAATTCAGGAAGCGATTGTAGAAAACTGTCCGGAAGAGGAGACAACAATCCTTGTGAGAAGATTCATGATGAAGATTGCAGAAAGAATCGCGAAGGAAAATGAGGCAACCATGCTCATCACGGGAGAAAACCTGGGACAGGTTGCAAGCCAGACGGCAGAAGCTCTCTGCGTGACAGATGCCTGTGTCCAGATGCCTGTCATGAGACCTCTCATCGCGATGGATAAGGTGGACATCATGGAAAAGGCAAAAGAGATTGGAACCTTTGAAACATCCATCATGCCATATGAGGACTGTTGCACAGTATTCCTTCCGAAGCATCCTGCAACCAAGCCGAAGCTTGAAAAGATATTGGAATCTGAATCAAAACTTGACTGCGATGCACTGATTGATGCAGTCATTGCAAAGAAGGAAGTAGTAGTGATTAAGCCATGAATACCCAAAAGCCGCAACATGCGGCTTTTTTTTATGGCAGCGGATATCTTAAGAAATCTAAAGGAGTCTTAAATTCCCTTGTTTTTAAAAATGGCCATGCTATGATGAAGACAAGAAAAGAGAAGTCATAGATCAGAAACAAATGAAAGGAGTGTTAATCATGAAAAACCAGACAACGAACAAGAGCGGACACAAAGAAACGCATATGGACAGATTATTCATCGTCTTCCTTGTAATAGGTATCATAGCAGCACTTCTTTATGCAAAAGGATTAAAGATCCTGGCAGTTATTGCCTTTGCCGGAATGGTAGTTGCACTGGCTGTATATATTTTCTTCTTTGTACAAAACAGTAGAGACAGAAAAGAAAGAAGAAAAGAAGAAGGAAGAGAAAAAGGGCTATTTGCAGCACTGACACCTGAGGAATTCCTGAAGAAGACAGGAAGCATCAGAGAAAATCCAGAGCTTTACATGGATACTGAAAAGACGGCAGTAGAAATCCTGAAATACAGCTATAAGGGAAGTACAAAGAAACTTTATACAGGAACTCCCGAAGAGATGCTTGAGAAAGCAATGGAATTCTTCAAGCTTGATGTAATAAAGAAGGACAAGATGCCAGGGGGCAAAGAAGTGTGGAGCTATCCGGAAGCCGGCGTTAGAAACCTGATGGAATATGCAGGCGGAATCAGAGATTATGGCAATGCATGCGCACTCCATATCACATGCTCGCCGGAAAAGATGAGCCTGGTATGCTTTGCAGATCAGGAAAAACTTGAAGACGAAGGTCTGAAAGGAAAACTTGCTCTTGCAGAAAAGGCATTTGGCGAGAATGAAAATGGAGCTTTCGAAACAAGAGTAGATATGGAAAACGGAATGTTCTATGCAGAAGTTCCGATGCATGCATTCTTTGTAAAGCCTGACCAGATTGCAAGGGGATATCAGGGCCTTTACGGCGGATTCTAGTATTGTGAAAGGTATTAAGAAAATCGGCTGAATACAGCCGATTTTTTTATGTTTGCTGTTCAAAAGAATGAAACCTTATGGTATACTGATTAGGTTAGAACAAAATGACATTTTTTACATCAGTAAATGAATATAAGGAGATTTTTTATGGCAGAAGAAATGAAAAAATTTAAAGGCAGTTCCGGATATGTTGCTGCCGACGAATTGATGAATTCCGTAAATATTGCAATGGCCCTTCAGAAGCCTCTTTTAATCAAGGGCGAACCGGGAACAGGCAAAACAATGCTTGCAGAAGCCATTGCCGAAGCACTGGACATGGATCTTTACATCTGGTCCATTAAATCAACAACAAAGGCACAGGAAGGCCTTTATGTATATGATACGGTACAGAGATTGTATGATTCCCAGTTTGGCGAAGGCGATGTAAATGATATCGCACAGTATATCAAACTCGGAAAGCTCGGTGAAGCATTCACATCAGAAAAGCAGTGTGTACTTCTGATTGACGAAATCGATAAGGCAGACCTGGAATTCCCGAACGACCTTCTGTGGGAACTTGACAAGATGGAATTCTACATCAACGAAACAAAGGAAACAGTAACAGCAAAGACAAGACCGATTGTAATCATCACATCCAATGCAGAAAAAGAACTGCCGGATGCATTCCTGAGAAGATGCATCTTCCATTACATTGAATTCCCGGATAAGGAAAAGATGGAACAGATTGTCAGGGTTCATTATGGAGACATTGATGCAAAGCTTGTTGAAATGTCCATGGAAGCTTTCTATGACATCAGAAAGATGGATGAGATTCAGAAAAAACCTTCCACATCAGAACTTCTTGACTGGCTTCAGGCACTGATGATTTCCGGAATCGATGTTGCAAGAATCAAGGATGAGATTCCATTTGCAGGCGTGCTGCTGAAGAAAAATGAAGATATAGATATCATGTATGAAATAAAGGAAAAGGGATATTCTCTCAAGAGGTGGTAACGTGTTTTTAGACTTTTTTTACCTGCTAAAGGCAAGAGGCGTCAACGTAACCATCAATGAGTGGATGATGCTGATTGATGCGCTGGACCAGGGATTGGCAAAATCTTCTCTTACAGGCTTTTATTATCTATGCAGAAGTGTCCTGATCAAATCGGAAACCGAATACGATAAATTTGACCAGGTGTTTGCAGAATATTTCCAGAACGTAACTTCCATGGAGGATCTCCCGGAGGAATTCTGGAAGTGGCTGACAGAAGATGTTCATACAAGGGACATCAATGACAAGAACATGAAGGATACCTTCCTGAAAGATCTTGATGAACTGCTCCAGATGTTCCAGGAGAGAATCAAAGAACAGACCGAGCGGCATGATGAGGGAAGCTACTGGATCGGTACCGGCGGAACGTCCACCATGGGTCACAGCGGATACCATGCAAGAGGAATCCGTACCGGAGGAAAGGGCAGGCATAGATCTGCCGTTCAGGTTGCCGGCGACAGACACTTCTCCGATTTCAGAGATGATACCATTCTGGATATCAGAAGCTTCCAGATGGCATTCAGGAAGCTCAGACAGTATTCATCCAGAGTTGACGCTGAAAAAACAGAATTAGACATTGATGAGACGGTTGAAAAGACAAGCAAGAATGCTGGAAGACTGGAACTAGCATTCGAAAAACCGCGGAAGAATACGGTAAAGGTTCTTCTGCTGGTGGATTCTGACGGATCCATGCTCATCTACAGCAGACTGGTAAACAGACTGTTCCAGGCATTAAGAAAATCCAATCATTTCAAGGATCTTAAGACATATTATTTCCACAACTGCATTTATGACGAGCTGTATACTACGCCTTACTGCAAGTATTATGACTCGGTCAAGACGGAATTTGTTTTAAGAAAGCTTTCAGATGATTATAAAGTCATATTTGTAGGTGACGGATGCATGTCGCCGCTTGAACTGAACCGAAGGGGAGGAAACTCAATCATCGGTCTGTATAACAAGGAACCGGGCATTGACTGGCTGAACAAGTTCAAGAAAAAGTTCAAGAAGCAGATCTGGCTGAATCCTATTCCTGAAGAGAGATGGACGACGACCTACGGTCATGTGACGCTTCTTCAGATTGCAGATGTATTTCCGATGTTCCCGCTGACACTGCAGGGAATAGAGAAGGGAATCAAGAGACTGCTGGTAAGCAAATAATATGAACTGACCTGATTGGTTATCGGGTCAGTTTTTTTAAGGAGGAAATAAGAACTATTGTTTACAAACCGTCGTTTGTATGCTATACTGAAAAAAATGAAATGGAGGAAATTGCTATGCAGGATATTAAAGATAGAGAACAGAGAATATTAAAATTCATGAAACAGACAATCCGCATGAAGGGATATCCGCCAACAGTGCGTGAAATCTGTGAAGCCTGTAACGTAAAATCGACATCAACGGTCCATAAGGATATTGAAAATCTGGAAAGACAGGGATTTCTGAAAAAAGATCCATCCAAACCAAGAGCATACATGGTAGTAGATAATGAGTCGCCGGTAAAAGAAAGGGTGGACATTCTGGACATTCCTATTGTAGGAAGGGTAGCAGCAGGGACACCAATTCTTGCAGAACAGAACATTGAGGATACATTCCCGATTCCAGCCAGATTTGCCGGAAAAGGCAATAATTTCATGCTGAATGTGAAAGGAGAGTCCATGATTGAAGCTGGAATCTTCGATGGAGACTATATCCTCGTGGAAGAATCCCGTGAAGCGCGAAATGGTGAAATTGTGGTTGCCATGATTGATGGTTTTGAAAGCGAAGCGACAGTCAAGACCTATTATAACGAGGGGACGCATATCCGGCTTCAGCCTGAGAATTCATCCATGAGCCCGATTATTGTAAATGATGTTACCATTCTAGGCAAGGTAAGAGGCGTATTCAGATATTTTTAATATGTTTCACTGTAGAATATATGCTCTCAGGCTGCATGAAATCCTGAGAGCTTTTTACTTAAGAAGAAAGGTGCATATTTTCGGTCTTTCTTCACAGACGAATCACAAATGTCTGGTATGATGAATGAAAAGGAAAGGGGGATTCATATGACAAAGAAAAAAATAGCAATCGTCCTTGCCGTCGCGATTCTGCTCGTCGGTGCATTCGCTGTATTTTCAAATATCCAGAAAGAAAAGGATGAATGGAGTGCGTTTCTGTCTAAAAGTGAAAACGGCGAGCCTTGTTTCGCAGAATTTCCATCGGCTAGCGGGCAGACAACAATCGTTGCTTTTGATGGCAAAGAGTATACGGCAAGAAGAAACGATGGGACCATCGGAACCGGAAAATATCTGATTGAAGTGAAAGGTACTCTGCCAAAGGCATCCGGGGAGACCGTATTCACCTATATTTCAGACAATCAGTATACCTTTGAGGAAATAGCCGATGACCTGCTGGGAGCAAGGCATCAATCACTCTCATATTTTCTGCTGTAAGACTGAAAAAGAGATCTTCCGATACCGATAGATCTCTTTATTATTCTCTATTTCAGACGTTTTGCCTTCTTTGCTTTCTGCATTTTCTCTCTCTTACGTCTGCGCTCAGCAGCTTCTGCCTTTAATTCCTCCTTGGATTTACCGGACTTGTTCAGAATCTTATCGATTTCCAGGCCCTGTGATGGAGGCGGTACATCCAGTCTTTTTTTCCTATATGCCTCATAAAGAAGTCTCTTTGTTTTCATGGAAGGAATCTTGGATGCATTGATTTCCTTGTAAAGGTTAATCATATTATCTGCACCGAGCATTCTTTTGACATCAAATGTAATATTCAGCATCTTGGCAAACTGCTGAACATTGGCATCACTTGGCTCAGCTGTGCAGTCGCGCCAGCGCTTCTTCAGAATATTGATGGTAATGACCAGATAGATGATTACACCAATCAGAAGATAAGGGAGCAGATTAATGATGTTTGCTTTTACATCTGCCCACTGTCCGGTGTTAGGAATCGCATAATATACAACAATGCATGTCGCAATCAGTATGATAAATTTGTTTCTACTCATAAAGTGTGAACTCCTTATATACAATATAAAACAATTATACATCATTACGGGATAAAATGGAACAGAAAATAGCAGAAATTTGCTCATTTTCAAGGGTTTTTCCCGTCAATTCCGAACAAATGAAAACCCCTCAGAAGAGGGGTTTGATGCTTTATTCCTTTGGTTCGTCTTCTGACTCTTCTTCGGAGTCATCTTCCGCTTTGCGTTCTTCTCGCTGTTCTTCGATTGTACGGTGCAGGCCTGCAACATATTCTCTTTCATTGAAGTCTTCCTGGAATTCAACATACTGATCCAGATGTTTTTCGTGGTCTAGAACTGCGATACTTCCGTCAACAGCATCTACCAGGACATAGTATTCCAAACCATCATCATCAAGACATTCTACGACATAATATTTCTTGTAGAACTCATCTCTGCTGAGAACTCTGATTTTTGGTGTAACCAGAAGCTTTGCTTTTTCGATGAACTGCTTCAAGGTGAAGATATGAGCAGCATGGTCACATTCCTCAAGAGGCGTCACGATGTCCAGAATCTCATCCGGGTCAGCGTCAACTGTGGTATATGAGGACATTCCGTCTGCAATATAGATGGAACCATATACGCGGTCAATGACGCAGTCGGAAAGTTTCTTTGTCTTTACCAGACGATGTTTCTTTCCGATGGAAAGTTCGTGTCTGTAACGAATATATGGATAATATACGGTAGATATGTCTGTGATGTTTAATGTTGAATCTGTCTGAAACAGCATGGAAAGAGCTTCTCTTTCGTCATAGCCGTACTCTAGGATGGTAATTTCCATTCATCTTTTTCCTTTCAAATAGTTTTTAACAGTACTATTATAGCAGAAAGGGAAGGGGATAGGAAGAAAAAAGGCAGAAAAAAAGAAGGAATCCGAAAGGATTCCTTCTTCTATGTGAATATTTAATTTGCAAATATTCGTGTCGGTTCAAACAATTGCCTATTAGCAAGCTGCCATAGCCTTCTTGTTGAATACGAACTGAGTGATTGCCTTTGTTTCTGCAGCCAGGTGCTTTGACTGTGCAGCCTGTACGTTTGCGGAAACTTCAATCTTAGTACCCTTAGCTCTATCCATAAGTTCGCAGATTTCAGGTGAAGTTGGCTTACCAAACTTGGAACCTACAACGTATGCGATCATGGAGCAAACGATACCAGCCAGCATCTGGTGAAGACCAGTTGTTGATTCTAATGTAGTCTGTGACCATAATTCTACAACGCCAGCACCTACGATCATGGATGCTACTGAACCAGTTGCATTACCCCACTTCCAGTAGATAGCACCTACATATGAAGGTAAGAATGCGCAAGCCATGAATGAGAAGCAGTCAACTACAAGGCTGAAGATTGCTGGTGGTGCGTAAAGTGCTACGATCATACCGATGATACCAACGATAACGATAGTTGCTCTTGAAAGGAATACAACCTGCTTGTCAGTTGCGGATGGGTTGATCCATCTCTGATATAAGTCGATAGCAACGATTGTAGCGATCAGAAGCATAAGAGCTGCTACTGTTGACATGATAGCGGACATGATAGCTGTTAATACGATACCTGAAATAAGTCCAGGGAACATTAACTGTGCAAGTGATGGGATTACCATTTCTACGTCGCCAAGACCTGGATCCATTGAACCCTGCATAAGTCCCTTTTCGAATGCTGCAGCACCAAGAGTGTTGTCATATGCGCCATCTGCACCCCATAATGGTCCGAAGATTACAAGTCCTGCAAGACCGATGAAGTAAGGGATGAAGCAGAATAACTGTGTCCAGATTGTAGCATATAATGCGGATTCCTTAGCAATCTGTGGGGATGCGCAAGCCATGTGCTTGTTTACGGAATGAGGAAGTCCCATGTAACCGATCATGTAAATCAGGATTGCTCCTGCTAATACACCCCACTGACCTTCGTAGATGTTGCCCTTACCCCAAACACCAAGTAATGTTGGGTCAATCTGGCCAATCTGTTCGTTCAGTCCAGTAAGTCCACCCATTTCAATCAGTGAAAGGATGAAGATAGCGATGATTGCTGAAATCATGATGATACCCTGGATTACGTCGATGATAGCTACTGCGAAGTATCCACCAACGAATGTGTAGAACAGGATAACTGTAACACCGCAGATAAGACCGATCTTCATGTCGATCTGGAACAGTGCTACGATTGTCTTACCAGTTGAAAGGAACTGTGCTAATACGTAGCATGAAAGTCCGAATACGGAGATTACGCAAGCGATAACCTTAACTGGAATTGATTCGTATCTCTTTTCAAGATATTCGATAGGTGAAATAGCATCCAGTAACTGTGAAAGTCTTCTCATTCTTCTTTCAAGAACTGTGATGTTGATAAGTCCACCCATTGAGTCGCCTAC
>JAZRWY010000064.1:0-10057 GCA_045599945.1 Anaerovoracaceae bacterium
CTCTGTAGGACTTTGAAATGTATACGTGCTCTGCATTCTTTGTCTTGGATAATGTAACTCTCATGATATGTACCTCCACTGATATTATACCATAAATACTACACAAATGCTACAAATATTTGAACAAAATTTGACAAAAAAACACAGGCATTTCAAGGCCTGCAGCGATTTTTCCTCTATTTAACTGTCAAACTCCCGAGTTGATACCATCCAGGTAGCAAAGGGCGCAGCAGTTAACACAGGAGACGTTCTTGCAACTATCAAATAATTCAAAGAAAAGGAAAATATAACTATAGAGATTATTAAATAAAAAATCACAAAATTGCAAACCACCAAAAGGACCCACGCACCAACCGGGTCCTTTTTTATTTTGACTAAAGGCATAAAAAAAGATATAATGTAAGATGGCTTGTACTATGAGCAAGACTAAACAGCAGAGCAAAAGGAGAAAACAAACCATGCTACTGGCATTTGACGTTGGAAACAGTAATATTGTACTGGGAGTTTTCAAAGAGGGAAAACTCATCACGAACTGGAGAATTGAAACAGACAACAATAAGAGTGCAGATGAATACGGAATGATAATCAACCAGCTGTTCGCATACGAAGGTCTGGAGATTAATCAGGTTGAGGATGTCATCATCTCCACCGTTGTACCATCCATTCTCTATACACTGCAGCATCTGTCACAGAAATACTTCAAAAAGAGAGCAATTGTCATCGAGCCCGGCATTAAGACAGGGCTGATCATCAAGTATGACAACCCGAAACAGGTTGGCGCTGACAGAATTGTTAATGCAGTTGCAGCACTTGCAAAATATGACGGACCCCTTATTATCATTGACCTTGGAACAGCAACCACCTTCTGTGGTGTCACTGAAAAAGGAGAATATCTTGGCGGAACCATTGCACCGGGACTTAAGATTTCATCAGAAGCACTGTTTGAAAAGACAGCGAAGCTTCCGAAAGTAGAACTGGAAGATCCGGGTCATGCAATCTGCAGAAATACCATCGAGAGCATTCAGTCAGGTCTGGTATATGGCCACATCGGAATGGTTGAACTGGTAGTTAAAAAGATGAAAACAGAACTCAAGGAATATACAGGAGTAGAAAAGGAGCCGACAGTCATTGCGACAGGCGGCCTTGCATCTCTCATTGCGCAGGGAACAAACTGCATCGATTATGTGGATAAGCTCCTGACACTGGAAGGCCTTGAAATCATATATGGAAAGAACAGAAGAGCGAATGGAAAAAAGAAAAACGACTGCGACAATCGGTAGTTTCAGGCCGGAGATTCCATTTGTACTGGCACCGCTTGCAGGCATATCGGATGCACCCATGAGGAGAATATGTTCTGACCTTGGCGCATCCCTTACATATACCGAAATGATCAGCGGAAAGGGACTCATGTATGGAGACAGAAATACGGAAAAGCTTCTCCATGTATATGAAGATGAAGGTCCTGTAGCAGTACAGATATTCGGAAGTGACACCGATGTAATATCTTTCGCAGCCGAAAAGCTTTCTGACAGAAATTTTGCGGTGTTTGATCTCAACATGGGATGCCCGGTTCCCAAGGTGGTAAAGAACGGAGAAGGTTCCGCGCTGCTAAGAGATCCGGAACTGGCAGGGAGAATTGTTGAGGCTGCAGTCAGAGCTGCAGGGAAACCTGTCACAGCCAAAATCCGTATTGGCTGGGACGATGCATCCATCAATGCTGTTGAAGTGGCAAAGATTCTGGAGCAGGCCGGAGCATCTGCCATTGCAGTCCACGGCAGAACCAGAGAGCAGTTCTACCAGGGAAGGGCGGACTGGTCCATGATCCGCAAGGTGAAGGAATCCATCGGTATTCCGGTGATTGGAAACGGAGACGTGTTTTCTGCGGACGATGCCTTTCGCATGATGGAAGAAACCGGATGTGACATGGTCATGATTGCCCGGGGAGCCCTGGGAAACCCATGGATTTTCCGGGAACTGAAGGCAAGATGGGAAGGAAGAGAAATCCCCGAGCCGGCAGGGAAAGAAGAAAAATCTGAAATTCTGCTCAGGCATTTTAACGACCTGATGGAAATCAAGGGAGCGTATGCTGCAGTCAGAGAAATGAGAAAATTTGTCGGCTGGTACATTAAAGGAATGCCGGGTGCAGCAGGATTCAGGAGAGAAATCAATCAGATTACGGATCCATCAGCGCTTGAAGAAAAAATAAGGAGTTTAGCATTATGACATTCTGGAAAGTATGTCTGGTATCTTTTCTGGTTACGCTGGCAGTAACGCCGCTGGCCATAAAGATCGCCCCGAAGATAGGCGGAATAGATATTCCGAAGGACAACAGAAGAGTGCACACAAAGCCTGTCCCAAGAGTCGGAGGCATTGCAATCTATTGCGGTGTTGTTGCAGCGGTATTGCTGTTCATGCCCCATTCAATGAAAATATTGGGAATCCTCATTGGCGGAACTATCATCTTTGTGCTGGGACTCATTGATGATCTGAAGGCCCTGCCTGCAGCCGTAAAACTGCTGGGGCAGATTGCCGCAGCCTCTGTGGTATTCGGTTTTGGCATCCGGATTGAGTTTTTAAGCATATTTTCATTTGACAAATTTGACATGAATGTTGTGATTGCATACCTATGCACACTGATCTGGTTCATCGCCATCACAAACACCATCAACCTGATTGACGGCATGGACGGACTGGCGGCAGGCGTCGTTGCCATTGCATCATGCTGCATCGCCTATGTAGCATATATTCATGGAACCTATCATCAGGTGCTGCCGATGATGGCAGTTGCAGCAGCATGCCTTGGATTTCTTCCGTGGAACTTCTATCCGGCAAAGACCTTCATGGGTGACTGCGGTTCACAGTTCCTCGGATTCATGATCGGTGCATTCAGTATACTGGGACTGGTAAAGTCCGCTACGGTAGTTGCACTTCTTGTGCCGCTGCTTGTTCTGGGACTTCCGCTGTTTGATACCAGCTATGCAATTATCCGGAGACTGATCCGGAAACAGAGTATCATGGAAGCAGACAAGGAGCATATCCATCACAGTTTCCTCAAGAGCGGAATGGGACAGAGAAGAAGTGTATTGTGCATGTATGGAATCTGCGCCATCATGGGAATTGCAGCAGTTCTGCTTTCCAGGCAGCTTTATCTTGAAGGGCTGGGACTGTTCCTGATAGCGCTCGGATACATTTATGTAATCATTACGGACAGAAACCACATGATGCCGACCATCTTAGAAGAAATCATTGAGGATGCGCAGGATGCGCTCCATCCGGACAGAAACAGGGATTAATCATGAACATACTAATATCAAATGACGACGGAATAGGAGCTGTTGGAATCAGGAGACTTGCAGAGGCGCTTTCTGAGGTGGCAGATATATATGTCTGTGCACCGGAAGGAGAAAGAAGCTGCGCCAGCCACAGCATTCATCTTCATGAGCCGCTGGCTGTGAAGGGAGTTCCCTTTGACCATGCGAAACTGGCGCTGGCATGTACAGGAACGCCGGTGGACTGCGCCAGAATGGGAATCAAGGTATTCAGGGATCTGGGCATCGAAATGGATCTGATGTTTTCGGGCATCAATCTGGGACCCAATATCGGAATCGATACCATCTATTCCGGAACGGTAGGAGCAGCGGTAGAGGCAAGCATTCTCGGAATTCCATCCGTTGCCATCTCTGTGACCAGCCACGATGCGACGCATTTTGATTATGCCTGCAGTCTGGCAAAGGGATGTGTAAAATATGCAGCAGATAAAATCCGCACGGATACACCCATCAATATCAATGTACCGGACCTTCCGGCAGAAGAAATCAGAGGCGTAAGATATGCAAGCCTCGGACAGATTGATTATGTGCCGTGGTTCATCTGCATGGATGGAGAAGAAGGAAACCCGGACAATATTGACCTGATATACCGGTACGGCGGAGATCCATACATACCGCCGCAGGATGAAAATACAGATGTCATTCTGTCAAGAAACGGCTATGCGACAATCTCACCGCTGACATACAAGATGAATGCCGATGAAAAGACAGAAGAAATCAGGAATTGGAGAATGGAAAGAGATGTTGAATAAAGATAAAGCAATGCTGATTGTCATTGACCTGCAGGAAAAGCTGATTCCGGCCATGGAAAGCCCTGAAGAGATCATCGATGTATCGGCGAAACTGATCCGCGGCATTTGTGCACTGAATGTTCCAAAGATGATCAGCACCCAGTATGTGAAAGGACTGGGAGAAACAGAAGCCGAAATCATTGAGGCTTTTGGAGAGGATTATCATCCGGTGGACAAAAGGACTTTCAGTGTAATGAAATGCGAGGAGTTCAGAGAGAAATTCCTTGCTCTTGAAAAAGAACAGATCATCGTCTGCGGCACAGAGGCGCATATCTGTGTACAGCAGTCTGTTCTGGAACTGAGAGAGATGGGATACGAGGTCTATGTGCCTTGTGACTGCATCATGTCAAGAAAGAGATCAGACAAGGAAACTGCAATAGCAAGAATGAGACAGGCAGGAGCTGTTATGACAACCTATGAATCACTGCTTTATGAACTGCTGGTGGATTCAAGAGCTCCGGAATTCAAAGCCATCACCAACATAGTAAAGTAGGCGGATTAATTTGTATATATTTAAAAACAGAATTTCAATTGAAAGCAGGGAGGAACTTCAGGAGTATCTGGATGGATATGAATATGAAACATCCGGGCTCAGCTTTTCCGGACTGTACATGTGGAGGGAGTCCAATCAGTTCTCTTACCAGAGAATTGGAGAATACATGTGCATTTCAGCCATATCCCATCTGGAAGTAGGGGAGGACCTTCATTTCATGTTTCCGCCCCTTACAAGGACAGGGACATATGAGAAAGAAAAACTGAGGGAGACCATTCTTGAGGCAGAGAGAATGTTCCAGGAAAAAGGTGCAGATTTCAGCATGCGCCTGATACCCGGACACATGCTCGAGATCATCGGACAGGCAGTTCCGGAGATGAAATTTCTGGATGACCGGCCGAATTATGATTACATCTATGACAGATATCTTCTGCAGGAACTGAAAGGGAAAAAGTATCACGCAAAGAAGAATTATGTCAATTCCTTCAAAAAGAATCATGAATATGTCTATGAATCGATTACATCTTCCATGGCGGAAGAAATCATGGAATACATCCGCTGGTTTGCAAGCAGAAAAGATCTTTCCGTGCATGAAATGGAACTTCTGAAAATGGAAGAAGAGGCCATGCAAGATGTCTTTGAAAACTTTGAGACGGCCGGATATATCGGAGGTGTCATCCGGATTGACGGAAAGATTGAAGCGCTTTCAGCAGGAGGACGTCTGGGCAGGAATTCCTTTGTTCAGCATATTGAAAAAGCCAATACGGATTTCAGAGGGCTTTACCCGGTCATCATGAATGAACTGATCCGGACCTTGCCGGAGGATATTCTTTTCTTCAATCGGGAAGAGGACATGGACATGGAGAATCTGCGGAAGGCAAAACTGTCTTACCATCCGTTAAAACTTCTGGATAAATACATTGGAATCATGAAGAAACAAAAAGAAGCTGACTGCATCTGAGAAATCAGGTGTAGACAGCTTTTTCTGCATATTCTACCAGTTTCATGGCAAGCGCATTTGCATTTTCGTAGCATACGTTTCTGTCCTGTGCCAGAATCAGGAATCCTTCGACAGTGCCTTCCATTTCAAAAGGAAGCTGCTCCAGATCGGCAAGAACCAGATTTTCCGCATGGGTGAGCGGAAGAGTGATGGAAAAGGAGCGGTCGGAAGAACGGAAATCCATGTCCGGAATCCCATAAAACCGTGCGTCCATGCATTCTTTTCTCTGCCTTCCTGTGATTGTCAGAGACTTTTTTCGGAGTTCTATCCGGTCTGCAATCAGTCCGCCCAGAGGAAATCCGTTGCGGAAGATGTAGGAATGCAGATTGCACCGGTCAAGAATCCTGACCAGTCGGGAAAGCTGAACGATGTCATCGTGGTTATGGAGAAGAATGGCATCCCGCAGACGTTCGTCCTTTTCTCCTGCATAGATGTAATAGAGCTCAATGCTTTCCTTTCCGGAAATCGCATCCAGCCGATGCTCCCAAAGGCCTAGGAAGTCCTCCACGGTCTTCTGCTTCAGATTTGGAAGCATTTTTTTGAGCGGTGAGTGGCTGCGGATTACCTGATACAAATCCAGATTGTATGGCAGAGGACGGTTTAAATGCACCTTTGCTTTCCTGCATCTGGTTTCCATGAATGGAAGATCGAAGTTCTTTCCGTTAAAGGTAATGACCATGTCAAGCGCTGCAAGATCTTCCAAGAACTCTCTCAGAAGAAGCGGCTCTTCAGAGGGATCGTCTGCCAGAAGCTGTGAGACCCGGATGCAGTTTCCGTCCGGGACAGCAAGTCCTGTCAGAATAGCTTTGCATTTTTCTGGAGAAAGACCTGTTGTTTCGATATCGAAGAAGCCAATCTTCAGATCGCCAAAGTATTTCCGGAAGATTTCGGATGCGTATGGTGTATGTTCTAATGTTTCTGTATATCTGTTCATTCTGCGTAAAATCAAAGTAGATTGCTAGGGGGCAATCTACTTTGGCTCAAAAGGGGTATTGGGATTAGAGATTAATGAGGTTATCAGGGGGATAACCACGCCTTTATTATATATAAAGAAGGGAGGAAAGGCAAGCAAAATATTATTTTTAACAACTTTATTACATTTGTAAAAAAAGATGGTACAATAAGATGGAATGATGGGAGGCAAATATGATAACAAGAGAAAAAACGATAGATTCTGAAATGATATACAAAGGCGCAATCCTCAATCTCAGAAGAGACCGGGTGGAAGTAAAAGGAGGAAAAACCTCCTACCGGGAAATCATTGAACATAATGGAGCGGTAGCGCTTGTAGCAATCACCAATGAGGGAAAGGCAGTAATGGTCAGACAGTACCGCAAGCCTTGTGAGGATATCATCCTGGAGATTCCGGCAGGAAAGATTGACCAGGGAGAAGACGTTGCTTCTGCCGCAGTCAGAGAACTGAAGGAAGAAACGGGATATACAGCAGGAAACATTGAGTTTCTGACGAAGTTCTATGTTTCGTGCGGATACAGCGAGGAACAGATTTCCCTTTATCTTTGTACCCAGCTTACTGCAGGCGAACCGGAATTTGACGAAGATGAAGATCTGGAGATTCTGGAGATTCCGATGGAGGAAATCTACCGGATGTGCATGCGGGGAGAAATCGTGGATTCAAAGACCATGGTAGGCATACTGATGGCAAAGGAGATTCTGAATGAGCGTAAATGAATTCATTGCATCCATCCGTGAAGATAAATCGGAGAATACAATTGAAGCATATCGGAGAGATCTGAATGCGCTGGAAAAATATCTGGCGGAAAAGAGCATCTCTTTTGCAGAAGCAACAGATGCTGTTCTGGCAGGATATTTTCTCAGTCTGAAACAGGAAGGGAAATCCAGTTCGACCATTAAGCGGAAACTGGCATCCATACGAAACTATTACGGATTTCTTCAGGAACAGGGGAAGGTCAGTGTCAATCCGGTTCTGAAGATTTCTGCACCGAAGCAGGAACGAAGAGAGATAGAATATCTTTCCTATCCGGAAGTGGAAAGGCTTCTGGAGATTCCGGAGGATTCTCTTTCCGGCAGAAGAGACAGAGCCATTCTTGAAGCGATGTATGCTACGGGAATGCGTGTCAGTGAAGTGGTGGAAGTAAAGGTTTCCGACTGCAATCTGCGCATGGGATTCATTGCTTTCAGCGGAAAGCACGGAAAGGCCAGAATTGTTCCTCTGGGACGGCCCGCAAGACAGGCGCTGGAGAAATACATGGACGGAGCCCGGGAAGAAATGCTGAAAGGAAAAGAGGATCACGGCTTCCTGTTTGTCAATTACATGGGTGAGCCCATGACCAGGCAGGGGCTCTGGAAAATCCTGAAAATGTACGGAGAAAAAGCAGGACTTGAGGACAAAATGACGCCGCATATCCTGCGGTCTTCCTTTGCTGTCCACATGGTGCAAAACGGAGCAGACATCAAATCTCTTCAGGAACTCATGGGTCATGAAGACCTTGCAGCAACACAGGTCTACATGAGCGTTGTGAAGACAAAAATCAAGGAAGTCTATGACCGCACACATCCGAGAGCATAAACAGTTGACAATTGTGGCAAAAGTGTGGTAATATGATGCAATCGGAGGTGTTAGTATGAAGAAAAAGAGAATGTTGATTATAGCTGCACTGGCACTTGTCATGATTTTTGCCATGACAGTCTGTGCATATGGTGCCGGCTACCAGAAATATGATTCCCCGAAAACAGGAACGGTGACTGCAGGGCTGAATGTCAGAGTGGGAGCGACTACGGATTCAGCACTCATGGGATCTCTGGCAAAAGGAAGCAAGTTTTCCGTCTATGGAGAGATTCAGAAGGAAGACGGCATATGGTATGGCCTATTCTATAATGGCAAGACAGGTTACGTTTCCGGACAGTATGTGACAATCGGAAAAGATGCCGGATACGTAATATATACCCCGCAGAAATATGGAAAAATCACATGCAAGCAGCTGATCGTCCGTAAAAATGCAAGCAAATCCTCTTCGAAACTCGGAAAGTTCAAGAAGGGAAAAAAGGTAGCACTTCTGGGATATAAGAAGGATAATACCGGAAAGAAGTGGTACCGTGTAAAATATAACGGCAAATATGGATATATCAGCAGCAGGTATACGAAACAGGTTGCTGCATCCGAGGCAGCATCATCTGCATCTGCTACGTCGAATTCATCGGCAAAAGGCGATGCAATTGCAGCATATGCCTTAAAGTGGGTCGGCAAGACAAAATATAAATATGGCGGGTCCAGCCTGAAGGGCGGTGCCGACTGTTCCGGTTTTGTCAAAGCAGTATATGCGCACTTTGGATACAAGCTTCCTCATAGTGACAGCGGAATCAGAAAGAAGGGCCGCGGCGTTGGACGTTCCAATGCAAAGCCGGGCGATGTCATCTGTACAAATGGCCATGTAGGAATCTATATCGGAAACGGTAAGATGGTACATGCAAGGCAGCCGGGCGAGCGTGTCAGAGTAGATAAGATCGGAAGCGGCAGCAGATGTGCATATAACGGAAAGAAGATCTTAAGTGTGAGACGAATTGCAAAATAGGAAGGCTTTTTCAAGAGCATATGGTTTGAGTGAAATGATGGAACCATGAGCATTCCACCGGATTAACAGAACTCCCCGAATATTTCGGGGAGTTCTTTTCGAATGAACGGCCATGCTTCGGGAACTCGCATAGGATTTACATATTTGTGGCGATATCTGAATGAAAAATAACTAGTTTGTCAAATTGGGGCAAATGTTAGTATATGTTCGGTTTTTCTGAATAAAACGGCATAGACGTTGAAATATCAATGGATATAGCCGTTTTTTCAATTGTCAGAATAATGTTATTACAGTCTTTTGGGTTGACCTTTGGGGCAAAAGTGTGGTAAACTTGACGCATATTAAGGTGAGAATCAATTGAAAGGTTTAAATAAAATGAAAAGATTATTTACCATCGCACTGACAATTGTCGTTGCATTTACTTTCACACTTGGATCTGCATTTGCAGAAACAGCAGAACCGGCAGAAGATAATCAGGAGCCGGTAGTTACAGAAGAAACAGTAGAAGAAGAAACAGCAGTAGAAGAAGAAATCGTTCAGGAAGAACCAGCAGAGGAAAATCAGGAGCCGGCAGCTACAGAAGAACCGGCAGAAGAACCTTCCGAAGAGGCAGCTGATCCAGAAGAAGAAACTCCAGAAGCAGCAGAACCAGCAGAGGAGAATCAGGAGCCGGCAGCTACAGAAGAACCAGCAGAAGAGCCTTCCGAAGAGGCAGCTGATTCAGAAGAAGAAACTCCAGAAGCAGAAGAACCAGCAGAGGAAAATCAGGAACCGGCAGCTACAGAAGAGCCGGCAGAAGAGCCTTCTGAAGAGGCAGCTGATCCAGAAGAGGACGAAGTTTCAGCCGCAGCAGAACCGGCAGTATTAGGTGCGCCTTCCTTAGATCCGGAAGA
>JAZRWY010000065.1:0-5173 GCA_045599945.1 Anaerovoracaceae bacterium
GCTTATGGGTACAAGAATACTAAAAGTAGCTGTGTAACCTGAAAAAGGTAGCAGTAGCGGTGTTATGGACGCACCACTGAATCTACGAGGCGGAGCCTCGCAAATCAGATGCTCGGTAATTCAATTGCCGATGTAGTTCACGAAAAAGCGCCGAATATTCATTTGTTTTGTGATATAATATATTAGTTTGAAAGATATATGAACTTAGGAGGATGTCATGTATTTTAAGGATATTACAATCATTGATGAAAACTTTGAAGCGGTTTCACATGCATATGTGGGAACCATAGAAGAACGGATTGCCTATGTCGGAACAAAAGAACCCGTCGATCCGTCGGTTTATGGAGAAGTCTATGACGGCAGAGGGAAAGTGATGCTTCCGGGATTTGTAAATTCTCATGCCCACAGCCCGATGGCATTGATGAGAGGCTACGGAGAGAACATGTCTTTAAATGCATGGCTTACGACAAGGATCTTCCCGTTTGAGAATCATCTCACATCTGAAGCGGTATACTGGGGACAGATGATGTGCATGGCGGAGTCCCTCAGATATGGAATCACATCATCTTCAGACATGTATTATTTCTGCGATGACATGGCAAGAGCTGTTGCTGATGCAGGAACAAAGGCCAACATTTCCAGAAGTGTTGTTCATTTTGATGATAGTGACATCCGGAAAAATCCGGGCTTCATGGAAATGGAGAAATTTGCAAAGGACTGGCATGGAGCCTGTGACGGAAAGATTCTTTCAGATGCATCCATTCATGCGGAATATACAAATAACGATATTTCAGTCAGAGGAGTTGCAGAATTTGCCAGGGAACATGACCTGAACATGCATGTGCATGTATCGGAAACTTTTGAAGAGCATGAACAGTGCAAGGAAAGGCACGGCGGTCTTACACCTGTTCAGTACCTGAACAGTTTTGGTGTGTTCGATACGAATACAACAGCTGCGCACTGCGTATGGCTGGAGGAAGAGGATTTTGATATCCTGAAGGAAAAGGAAGTAACAATTGCAGCAAATCCCATATCCAATCTCAAACTGGCCAGTGGATTCTGCAAAATTCCGAAGGTATATGAAAAAGGAATCAATATTGCAGTTGGTACAGATTCCGTTGCATCAAACAATAGTCTGAACTTCATTGAGGAGCTGAAGATGTTCGCCCTTGTTCCGAAGGGAGCGTTCCGGAATCCTACAATCATTTCGCCAAGGCAGGCATTACGTGCAGGAACGGTAAACGGAGCTGTAGCCCAGGGCAGAATGGACACGGGGCTCATTAGGGAAGGCTGCAGAGCAGACCTGTGCATCATGGATGTAGACAATCCATTTCTTCATCCTGTTCACTCAATGGTCACAAACATCATATATTCTGCATCAGGAAGCGACATTGTTCTGACAATGTGTGATGGTAAGGTGCTATACAAAGATGGAGAATTCACTACAATAGATATAGAAAAGACGACATATAATGTTGAACTTGAAACTGAAAAGATTTTAAAGAAACTTTAGGAGAGACATGACCAAAAAATCATTTGTCGGCGGCGCTGTCATCTTAGGGGCAGCGGGACTGATTGTAAAATTAATGGGTGCCGTTTTCCGTATTCCGGTCACCAACTGGCTGGGCGGCGGAATGGCATATTACCAGGCGGCATACCCTATATACAACATACTTCTGACGCTTGCAACTGCAGGAATCCCTGTGGCAATTTCCAGAATGGTGGCAGAGCGTACGGTCATAGGAGATCATTATGCTGCAAATCATGTATTCAAGGTATCCTTCCGGCTTCTGCTGGGGATTGGAATATTCACCGGCATTCTGTGCTTCTTTGGCGCAGGCTGGTATTCTGACCGCGTAGGGCTTCCGGAGACGGAATTTGCGCTGAAGGCGCTGATTCCAGCACTGGTTCTCATTCCTGTCATGTCCGCATACAGAGGATATTTTCAGGGCATGCAGAATATGAAGCCTACGGCAGTATCTCAGATCATTGAGCAGCTGTTCCGTGTAGGAATCGGACTGTTTCTTGCCTGGTGGCTGCTTCAGAAGTTTGCGGTGAATCCGGAGTATGCTGCGGCAGGCGCTACTTTTGGTGCTAGCGCTGGTGCCATCGGAGGGCTTCTGGTTGTCTGGCTCATCTACATGGGAAACAGAAAAACCATACAGAAGAAGATCAGAAGGTCAAGAATAAAGACAAAAGAAGGTTCGGGAATGATCATGAAGAAGATTCTGGTCATTGCCATTCCAATCACTCTTGGAGCATGCATCATGCCGATCATGAACCTCATAGATGCAGCAATTGTAACAAACAGGCTGCAGGATATCGGCTATACCTATGCCCAGTCGAAGGAACTCTATACGGAACTGTCGGCGCAGGCAAGCACCATCATCAACTTCCCGCAGATCATCGTGCAGAGCATTGCCATCTCCATGGTGCCGGCCATCAGCATGGCATTCAAGGAGAAGGACAAAAGCGGTCTGAAAGACAATGTGCAGATGGGCTTCCGCATGGCCAACATTCTGAGTTTTCCATGCGCTGCAGGACTTGCAGTCCTTGCAGAGCCGGTACTGCTGATTCTTTATCCGGTACAGGCAGAAATGGCCTCGGATGCTGCAAAGAGCCTGATTGTTCTTGCCATCGGTTTCATTTTCCTTTCCATTGCACAGACCCTTACAGGTGCGCTGCAGGGAATTGGAAAGCAGATTGTTCCAGTCCGGAATCTTGCCATCGGTGCGGTATTTAAGGCAATCGTAACCTATGTGCTGGTCGGAATCGGTTCCATCAATGTTGTGGGTGCAGCAGCAGGAACGTGTGTAGCGTATATCATAGCAGCGGCGCTGGACATGCGGTCCATCCGGAAGTATACAGGAGTATCTTTCCGTCCGGGACTATCCGTAATCCGTCCGCTGATTGCAACTCTTGGAATGACAGTTGTTACTTTTGGTTCATATTTCCTTCTGAAGCTGGTGATTCCGTTTAAGATTGCAGCACTTGCATCCATTGCATTTTCTGTTGCAGCTTATGCCGTTCTCATTTTTGTAACGAAGTCGGTTACCATGGAAGAAGTGGAAGCATTTCCGAAGGGAGACAGGATTGCGAAAGTGATGAGAAAGGTAATAAAGTAGTTAAAAATTACTGAAATACGGAATATATTATTGACAATGTGCCTGAATAGTGAGAAAATGATTCAGGAAAAAAGGACGCAATACGCCATTTGCGGCGTTACAATATGCTAGTTGAAAGTATTTTGTAGGATATTGAAGGAGGATTATTCATGAATAAGGCTGAATTAGTAGCAGCAGTAGCTGAAAAGTCAGGCGTTACAAAGAAAGAGGCTGAAAAGTCAGTAAACGCTTTTGTAACTTGTATAGAGGAAGCTCTTGCAGCAGGTGAAAAGGTACAGTTAATCGGATTTGGTACTTTTGAAACAAGAGAAAGAAAAGCAAGAACAGGCAGAAATCCTAGAAAGCCTGAAGAAGTTATCGAAATCGCGGCATCAAAGGCTCCAGTATTCAAGGCTGGAAAAGCATTAAAGGATTTAGTAAACAAATAAGGATCAGACCACGGCAGGGTAACTTCGGTTACCCTGAATTTTTTTGAGGAAGAATATGAGAATCGACAAATTTCTAAAGAATTCAAGACTGATTAAAAGACGTACCGTTGCAAAGGAGGCCTGTGAGCAGGAGAGAATCACCATCAATGGGAAAATTGCAAAACCAGGTACAGAAGTGAAAGAGGGAGATGTTATTGAAATCACTTTCGGGACCAGCACCATCCGGGTGAAGGCACTGAAACTTCTGGAAACGGTCCGGAAGGAAGATGCTCCTTCCATGTATGAAATAGTGGAATGATGAAACGGGGAAAGTATGTCTTCGTATATGCATTTTCATACCTGGCAATTGGAGCCTTCTGCCCACTGATCGGAAAGCATCTGGAAGCAGAAGGTTTTTCAGGCTCCCAGATCGGCATGGTCACGGCGGCAGGAACGCTGGTTGCCATTGGAGCATCCATGTTCTGGGGCAGAGTATATGCGGATGCGAAAAGGCGAAAACTGGTACCGGCGCTGCTCTCCATCTGCGCATCTGTTTTCTGCCTGGTTCTGATGGAGATGAAGACCTTTGGCATGTGCATTCTGATCTATGCGCTGATGTATTTCTTTCAGTCACCGATTCTGGCGCTTGTGGATGCCATGTGTGTCCAGGAAGAAAAAGGATTCGGTGCACTTCGAATGTGGGGAGCTGTCGGATATGCTGCAGGAGTTCTGATGGCAGGACGCACGGCGCAGCTGGTATCTCTGGATATTATTTTCGGCATGTATGCAGGAAGCTACCTTCTTGCTGCATTCGGAATTCTCCTGGGGAAAGGAAAGACAGAAGGCAGGGAGCGCGGAAACGGCAGGAAGGCGAAACACCGGTACAGAGAGCTTCTTTCCGACCGGCGATATGTAAAGCTTCTGCTGGCAGTCTTTTTCTACGGAGGAACCAATGTGGCAAACAATACATATTTCGGTTTCATGTTTACGGACTGCGGAGGAACTTTGCAGGGGCTTGGCCTTGCCATGTTCCTGATGATAGCAGCAGAAGCACCGTTCATGGCGCTTTCTGAATGGTTTTCCGCCAGGTTTACAATGGAACGGATGATTCTTGCGGCAATGATTGTTTCTGCAGTCAGATTTGCACTTTACGGCATGGGGATGCATCCGATGGTGATTACATCCATGTTTGTGCTGCAGGGCTTTGTCAATGGGATTGCTCTAGTTGAAATTGTGCGATACATTGCGAAGGTGACGGATCCCGGCATGACGCCCCTTGCGACCAGCGCCTACTATGCCATCAGCTCCAACCTAAGCACAATCATCTGTCAGCTTGCAGGCGGCCTGATTCTTGAGCAATATGGCGGCTGCGGCGTTTATGTTTTCTTTGCGCTATATAACTTGGCGGGAGTGATTCTCTATGTTGTATTTAGGCTTCATGAACCTGAGAAAAACAGTTATGAAATCCCATAGGGAAGCGCGTAGAGATTTCGTAAAATAGTCCTGAGAAAAGATTGAAAAACTTCTTGACACAGGGCAGCGATGATGGTAATATATTTACTGTTCGCGGCAAGCGGACATTGAACATTGAAAACTGCATAGTGTGAAGATTTAGTCAACAAACTAAATGTACAATCAGAC
>JAZRWY010000066.1:0-16906 GCA_045599945.1 Anaerovoracaceae bacterium
AGGCTACGATTTCGCTATTGCTTCTTCTCGCCCACACCTCGCGATGTGAACCTTGCAAGTCGCTATGAGGTTCGCTGAAGGCAAACGCCCTACGTGGACTTTCACCACAGACTGACGGCATGCCCGTCATACTAACAGAAAGAATCGAGGTATCGGAAAACCTCGATTCTTTTTTATTCCCCATCATTTGCCATGGAAGCATATCTCATGATGTCTTTTATTTTCTTTTCAAATTCTTCCGCTGTAATCAGGGCGATTCCCTCCTCATCGCTTAATACGATGAGGCGCTGGCCGCCGGTAATGTCCATCAGTTCCCTCGCCGCCTTGGGAATAACAATCTGTCCTCTGTCATTCATGGTGACTGAACCCCAGATATGTTTCCCTTCCGGTCCGGGCGGAACGCGTCCGACACCTTCCACCTGATTGGTGTGAATCAGGCTGTCAATGGATACACCATAAACCTCGGCAAGCCGGCTGCATTTTTCCACGTCAGGTACAGTAGCACCGTTTTCCCACTTTGCATAGGCCTGCCTCGAAATCCCTATTTTTTCGGCAATCTCCTCCTGTGAAAACCCATGCATGTTTCGAAGCAGCAACAGATTCTCTTTTAACATATCTTTTCTCCTCTACATGTCTACCTTCTGAAACCATTCACAGGCGCTCCTGCAGGAAAGCCATGTAACTCCCGCATAGACTGCCATGCCACTTGCAAGAAGCAGCAGCTGCTGCAGCAGATGATCCGTTCCAAAAGCATTCAATATCTCAATTCCCGGAATGTGGTGCACGGATTCGGCTGCTCCAATCACCAGAAAACAGATGATGATATGAATGACAAACCGCTTCCCGAAATCATATGCAGTCCGGAAGAAGTACGGTGAACAGAATGTCATTTGCCTCTCTTGCATACTGGAAGCTCTGGTAAATGCCAAGTGTCACGAAAAATGCGCCGCACAGGACCGGATATCCCGGAAGAAAAAACATCAGTTCAAATGCAATGAAGGCATAGGCAAGAACAGATGCGCTAAGTTTCATTTCCTTTGCCAGAACATTACCCATTCAGATTCCCCCTTTCCATGCGAAGAAAGGTTTCTTCCAATGTTTCTCCCGGCGTTTTGAATGCTTCTTTTGAAGCCTCTTTCCGAATGACTCCATTGGAGATATACAGGATATCGTCGGCACATTTTTCAATGTCTGAAATGATATGTGTCGAAAAGAAGATGGATGTCCCTTCCTCTCTGAGTTTCATCAGAATCTCCCGGATTCTTTTCCTTGAATACCAGCTGATGGTTCCTGACGAATATCCGATTCTTTTCTTGATTTCTGCTTCGTTTTCTTTTAGCGGCTTCCCGAAGAATAATATTTCTCCGGCATCCGGATGTATCAGATTCATCATGGATTTCATGGCTGTTGTTTTTCCTGCTCCGTTTCTTCCGATGAATCCTGTGATTCTTCCCTTCTCCAGAGAAAAATTCACATCTTTCAGCTGTAACTGCGGATAGATCTTGGTCAGCCCTTTTACTTTTACAATACTCATGTTTTCCTCCACTCTCTTTTCTATGAACATTGTAAAAGTTCCTTTTTCTCTTCTCAACCAACCATTGTTTACATCTTTTTCGCATTTCTGTTATGTATGGTTGCATCCATGGGGCAAAAAGAATCTGCCCAAAGCAGATTCCTTTATCATCATTTTATTCTTTTTCCAACCACAATGAACCTGCCGTTCTCCACATGGTAGGCACAGGTGGAAAGGGTAATCAGCTGATCGCCGTAGGCGGCATCCTCTCCCGTATCATAAAGGGAGGCTTCTTTCACCATCTGCACAAACTGATTGTATTCACCGGCATCATATGCCTGAACAAAATCATAGATTGGCTCTGCCGCTTCCACATCAGTCTTGAAGGCAGCCAGAACCGTGTATTTTCTTACGCCCTTTCTAGTTTCCAGCCGGATGATGTGATGTTCATCAAAAAAGCTTTTTTCTTCAAAGTTTGAAAGCGTGGAAAACATGGTTCCGTTCAGCATGTTGTGCCCATAGATTACCATGTTGTCTGAATCCAGCGTACATCTGTAATCCATGAACGGCGTGCCGCTGTATGAATAATTCTTGTCAAAGTCTGCATGCAGGTAGAATTCCGGATCATCCGGAGTAAGCATGACCGGATAATCGATGTATGTGCCTTTGACGGAGAGCCATGCCACCATATCGCTGTTTTTTTCAAACGGATCGACTTCTTCCTGAAGCTGCTTGAAAGAATTGTCCTCCTTATTCAGGTGGTAGTATTCTATCGCAAGCTTGATTCCGCATACAACAAATACCAGTGCAAAAAGAACAATCAATATGTTCAGTATAGTCTTCCTTTTATTCCCCTTTTTCCCTTTTTTCACATTTCCCTCCTAGATCATCACATATCTGCATTCACGGAATGCTGTATCAAATCCGCAGATTGCCCGGTATCTGCAATAGCCGCAGGCGCTTGTATCGTGATTCTTTTTCTTCGGCACAATATCAATGTCTCCGGCGACAATTCCTTCACAGACTTTCTGGATGGTCTCATCGACGTCATCCTGAAAAGCTTTGAACTCCTTATCCGTAAATACCCGTTTGCTCAGCCCGCTGTCTGCATAGCATCCATCCTTCCGCTTGACAGGAACGATATCCGACTGCTTTTCGAAATTTCCCGCAATGCTGGAGATGACATTTTCTTCGTCTATGACTGCTCCATCGAGTTTAAACGATTTATATATTTCTTTTTCAATCACGTCTTTGATGGCGCTTCTGCTGCCTTTTGTCAGGTCTGCCTCAGGTTCCTTCACATGGAAGTAGAATACGCCAGCCGGCTTCCGCTTCTTCTCATATTCCATTCCTGCTTTCAGATAGACCATCAGCTGCAGTTTCCATCCGGATTTTGCTTCTGCCTCACTGAAAGATTCTTTTCCCGTCTTATAGTCAATGACTTTTACTCTTCCATTGCCCAGAATATCCAGTCTGTCAATGATGCCCTCAATATATACATGCTCTCCTTCCGCTTCAACGACTACCGGCGGAATGTTTCCTCTTCTTCCGAAATATGCTTCAAAAACTGCTTCCTGTATGTCGCCTGCTCTTACATGGGAAACCAGAATCCATCCGATTTCTTTTGCGAGTTTTTTCAGGCGTTCACAGCGATACTTCTCCTCTGGACGGTCCAGAAGGAATCCGCCGCCGTACTCGTTCAGCACACTCTGCACAATTTCTTCCGCCATTCTCTGAAATTCTTCTTCTGTAATGGTCATCCATCTGGAAGATGGATCTGTCAGCGCCAGTCCTTTTTCTGTCAATGCATCGGCAATCTTCATGAATGTCTCATGGTAGACATCTCCGATTTCTCTTGGCGCCATTTCCACAACTCTTCTTTCTTCCGGTCTCAGGCCATAGTCCATGAAATGCGCAAATGGGCATCTTGAGAACGATTCCAGTTCCGACGGACTGACAGAAAGTTCTCCATCCCCCTTCTGGTACAGATTTTTCACTATCTGTTTTTCCATTCTGGTTTTTCTTGGTGAATAGAAAAGTCCCTGCGCCATGCGATTCATGGCTTCCGGATCGTTTTCGCAAAACCATCCTGCAGCCTCTTTCCAGGCATCGGAAAGGCTTCCTCCATCCAGATATTCCCGGAATGCAGCAGTCATATTGTCTGCCGCTGCAGTTCTGCCGCTCATCAGCCTTGGATCTTCTTCATCTGCAAACATATCCTGTTCTTTTTCCAGATGTTTAAAAATCCGCAGCATGGTATTGATGACAGGAGACGGTTTCACTTTTTCTCCTTTTTCGTCTGCCATGGCAGTTCCAATCCACAGTTTTTCCGATGCTCTGGCAAAGGTTCTGTATATGCCAAGAGTTTCTTCATTTCGTCTGACCGCGTCAGTTCTTGCCAGTTTCACATCGGCAAGGTTTTCAAGAGAATGAAGTTCATCATCATTGAGCAGCATTTCCTGTCCTGCCGCCTGAGGAAATACACCTTCATCAGCCCCTATGACAATCACTGCCTTTGCTCCTGCAATTCTGCTTCTCTGGGCTGTTCCTACGCTGACTCCGTCACAGACCGGAGGAATGATTCCTGCTTCTGCTTCTTCCAGTCCGGCTTCCATGATATCCGGAATCCGTTCGATCAGGCTTTCTTCTTCTCTCATGATTTCATCCATCTGCTGGAGCATCTCCAGAATGAGATTCCATGACTGGACTGTCAGCTGCGCTTCTTCTGCAAAGCCTGCCTGATTCATCTGCTCCATTTTTTCATTTATTTTCTCAACAATCCGGACTTTTTCTACAAAATGTCCATAGATTGCCTCACAAGCATCATGCACTGTAACGCAGCGGAATATGGCATCCGAAAGCTCCGTTACTTCTGCAGCCAGCCTGCTTCTTGAGATTTCCACCCGTTTTAGGATTTCTTCCTTGCCTTCGCGGATTTTTGTAAATTCCTTTTTCCAGCCGTTCTTTCTGATTCTGTTCTCAATGACATAGTTTTCCAGCTCATCGCAATCCTTCTGTCCGATTCCGGAGTAGCCGGTCTTGATCATTTTCAGCATGCCGCTGCTATTCATGCCGGACGCTGCCAGTCTTAAGTATGCCAGGAAATATATGATCAAAGGATTCGTCATGATTTTCCGCTTGCTGTCTACAAAAACGGGGATCCCATACTTTCCAAACACTCTTTTGATTCCGGCTTCATTCTGCTCCAGACTGTTGCAGATTACGGCAATATCGTCATATCTGTATTCTTCATCTCTGACAAGTCTGAAAATATATGCTGCTGCAGTTTCTATCTCCTGATGGATGCCTGCCGCCTCGACGATTGTAATTCCTGCATGGTCTTCATGCCTTCTGGTTGGAAATGCATACAGCTCCTGCTCCAGGACCTTAAGCCCTTCCGGTCTTTCCAGTGCATACCCTTCTATCTTTTGAATGCTGCATTCTTCTGCGCGCTTCTCGAGTTCCTCCATCAGGAATCCCGTCAGTTTAAATAGATTTTCATCTCTGGAACCCTGGTCAAAGGTAAGCACAACATTCACGCATCGCGTATGCTGAATCAGTTCTTTTATCAGGTCCAGGTTTTTCGGTGTAAAGCTGTCAAATCCCGAAATCCAGATTTCCTTTTCCCGAACATAGCTGCTTTCACGGATTTTTCCTGCAACAAAGGTGACTGCAGTTTCTGTATCGATATATTTTCCGGCAATGGCCTCTTCATATGCATCATATATGACGCATATATCTTCCAGTTTTTTTCGAAGCAGAGCATCTTCCGGAAGAGTTTTCCGTATTTCATGAAGTCTCTCTGCAGAGATGTCATTCTGACGGATCTGCGCCAGAAAATCATTGATCATTTCAACAAAAGAAGGCTTCTTCGAGATGTTCTGGTATATGGTGAGTCTGTTTTTCACATCCTCAATGATTTTTACCAGCAGCATGTATCTGCCATACTTGTTGATGGCTTTTTCTGTACTCCTTCCGCATTCAGAAAGAATCCGGTCAGATACTCTGGAAAAACTCAGCACTTCAATGTCCAGAAGGCCTTTTCTTCCGCTTCTTCTGATCAGGTCTTTTTCTGCCTCCAGTGTATACTGATCCGGCACAATGATCAGGCTCTCGCCGCTCAGATGGTCGTATATGAACTTTTCCTTGTCTACGCTTTCACGCCCGTAAAAAATGTTTAACATAAATCCAATATATCTTCTGCTTCCCTGATAAAATATTCTATCTTCAGCCGTTCCATGTCCTCTTCTCCGAGATTATCGCTCCAGGAAACAAGTGCAGCTTTTACGCCTGCGCTGTGTGCACAGCCAAAGTCATAATAGCTGTCTCCTATGAGGATGCATTCTGAAGGCTCAACGCCAAGCTGCTTCATTGCAATCTGCGCAGGAGCAGGGCTAGGCTTATGTTCATCTGTATCATCACATGTTACAGACACCGGAAAATATTCCATCATGCCATTTACCCTAAGCCCGTCCATAAGGGAGCGCTTCGTTCTCGATGTGACAATGGCCATACGGATTCCCCTTTCATAAAGAGTTTTTATCGTCTCTTTCATGCCGGGAAACGGCTTGATGGCATCCGCAAAGATTTCTTTCTGGTAGTTCCTGTAGATCTGAATTGCCTCATCAAACGGTGTGTTCGGAAATTCCCGCTTCATGGTTACTTCCATGACTTCACCGAATGATTTCCGGATATGTTCCGGATCCTTTTCCAGCCCGTCTATCACTTTATATGTATGCTGCCATGAACGGATGATTGCATCTGCCGTATCCATGACTGTGCCATCAAAGTCAAATAGTATTGCTTTTATCATGTTTATCTCCATTTATGTATCTGTTCGTAAACTCCAACACTCTGCTCCAATATTCTTCCGGTCTCACGTCCTGTGCTTCCCCGTGACCTGCATCCGGCACCAGAAAGATTTCCTTTTCTCCCCTGCACGCTCCATATGCGGTTAATGCGTGGCCGACCGGCACAAAACGGTCTTCCACTCCATGGAGGAACATCATTGGAAGTGTTGTTTCTTTGAGCCCCTGTAATGCAGTTGCCTCTTCAAAACTCCATCCTGCGCGGATTTTTGTAATGATGCTTCCTATCCATACAAGCGGATAATATGGAATACCGAATACAACTTTTCCTTCATGTCTGAACTCGTCTTTCACAGAAACATATCCGCAATCCTCCACGATACACCGGACATTCGGCGGAAGCTTTTCTCCTGCAGCCATCATGACAGCTGCACCCCCCATGGAAATACCATATAATATGATATTCTCCGGCTCATATTCTGCATTGATATATTCTGCCCAGGATACCATGTCCTTCCGGTCATGCCAGCCCATGCCGATATATGTTCCTTCCGATTCTCCATGGCCGCGCATGTCCGGCAGCAGCAGGCTGTATTCCTGTTCATTCCATCCTCTGCATCGGTTCATCATATGCTTACCCGAAAGATTGTATCCGTGCATGGCAATGACAAAGGTCTTGGAGCCCCGGTCAATGACATGGCCGTGGAGTTTCAGGCCATCAAACGAAGTGATCCACGCCTCGCAGTATCCCCCCATTTCCGAAAGTTCTACAGCTTCAGGTTTTCTTTTCGACTGATTTTCTTCTGCGCGAAATACCCGCTCCTTGTTTCCGCCGGAGCGAAGCGCCAGATTGTACATCATGTTTCCAGCTGCAGCAAGCACGCCAACCGTCACAGCTCCTGCAGTCAGAAGTTTTTTCTTCATTTGTAATCTCCCAGATCTTTCACATTATTTTATTATTATATCATTTTCTTGTATCAATTACATTATTATCTGCTAATATATATTGTGGAGGTAGATATGAGCAGAGCCCTTAAAAGAAATATTCTTGCAATCCTGACAATCATATTATGGTCCATAACATTTCCGATTACCAGATTCATCGGTAACGAACTGAATCCCATATATATTGCATTCATACGCATCACTTCCGCCGCAGCCCTGCTGACTCTCATCTGGTTTTTTCAGAAGGAGCGAAAGATCCCGGCCAAAAGTGATCTCTTTCTATTCATTCTATCGGGAGCCGCAGGTTTTGGTCTTTATCTCATTGTTTTCAGTCTGGGTCTTAGAACCATTACTTCTGCGGAGAGTAGCGTGATTATCGCTGTAACACCCATACTCGTGGCGGTATTCTCCAGTATCCTATGGAAAGAAAAACTCAGCATCCCATGCTGGCTTACTATATTGGGAGCTTTTCTTGGTGTGGCAATACTCATGCTGTGGGAACAGGGCATCGACCTGAAGCCAGGCATGTTATGGACATTGTGCGCGTCCCTTCTTTTTGCATTGTACAACATGATCAACAGAAATCTTTCGGCCAAAGGGTATTCATCCATCGATATTGTTACTTTTTCCATGATTGTTTCGGTTGTACTTCTCATCTGGGCAGCACCCGGCTCCATCGATGCAGTCATCCATACAAGGGCACTTCCGACACTGCTTGCAGTAATGATCGGTCTATTATCTTCTGCCATCGCTTACGCGCTCTGGGGAGGAGCGCTATCTCTTGCAGACAGGTCAACGGAAGTGACAAACTACATGTTTGTTACGCCTCTCCTTGCAACTCTTGAAGGCATCATATTCCTGCATGAATCTCCTACGGCGGGCACATTCATCGGCGGTGGCCTTGTCATCGCCACAATCGTCCTGTTTAATATTCTGAATGATAAGTAAAACCTCTTGCATTCAGCCCGCATTTATGATAAATTATATGAGTCGTGAATAAATGAAACGAACTTAACCTGGAGGATTGACCGAGTGGCTAAGGAGCTCGCCTGGAAAGCGAGTAAGGTGTAACAGCCCCGCGGGTTCGAGTCCCGTGTCCTCCGCCAATTTTTAAAGGACTGGAGTAAGAAGCTCCGGTTCTTTAATTTTAGCCAAAGTCCAGTAATTGCAAGGCATGGCGAATTTTCGATGAACCACGCACAGACATTCTCAGACCATTCTCAGACACGCGGATAAGGGTCTTTTTAAGGGTCTGGCAAGGTGCGAAGCGGAAATTTGCACTGTAATTATCGTGTACCGTGACTGAAAACCCTTACATAGCCAAGGCAGAAATGTCTTGGTTTTTCTGTTTCAGGAAAGGAGTTTTCAGATGAACGAAACAAAGAACGAAGTAACTATTGTAGAACTGCCGGTAGATAAAATCGACCAGTTCCCAAAACATCCCTACAAGGTAAAGGATGATGATGACATGATTCAGCTTGTGGAAAGCATCAGAGACAACGGCGTTATTGTCCCGATTATCGTCAGAGCCAAGAAGGACGGAAGATACGAAATGATCTCCGGCCACAGAAGGCTTCAGGCATGCCGATATCTGGGGCACAAAACTATCCGTAGCGAAATCGTCGACATCGACAAGAATGCGGCAACGGTGATGATGGTGGACAGCAACCTGGCAAGAGGCAACATACTGCCAAGTGAGAAAGCATTTGCCTACAAGATGAGACTGGATGCGATGAAAAGGCAGGGAAAGAGGACGGATTTAACTTCTGCTACAGTGTTGCAGAAGTCAATGACATCTCGAGAAAAGCTTGCTGCAGAAGTCGGCGAAAGCCATGAACAGGTCAGGAAATACATCAGGCTCACGAATCTCATCCCTATGCTATTGCTTCTGGTTGACGAAGGGCAGATAGCAATGAGACCGGCCGTAGAAATATCCTATCTGCCTGAGAAGCAGCAGGAAGTGCTTGCAGACTGCATAGCTATGGAGGACTGCACCCCATCCCACTACCAGGCAATACGGATGAGAGAGCTGATGAAGGAAGGAAACCTGACTGATGAAATAATTGCAGAGATAATGCAAGAGCAGAAACCAAACCAAAAGGATACATATTCCTTCTCAAAGTCAAGGATACAGGAATACCTGCCGGACGATCTGCCTATAGGAAAGAGAGAGGATTATGTTATAAAGGCGCTGCAGCACTATGAGAGGTATTTGAAACGTCAGAGAGGATCGGAAAGGTAGGTGTCCGAGATGAGAACTAAATACAAATTCGATGAGTATGAAATCGACGTTATTATAAATGCCTTGATATGTTTCAGAAATCAGTTGATTCAAGAAGAGCGATATCATGATGCGGTTGATGAAATAATATTGAGGTTGTGTAAATAGATAATAAAGCATTATCATTCCAAAAGCCAACGTTGTCATCTTTGAGGAAAAGACAATGTTGGCTTTTTTATATGATAGCTGCGTATCCGAAAATGTGCAAAGAATCACAATCAAAAATGTACATATGCCAATTGCAAATTGCCTAAAATGGGAATTATGGTATAATATTTTTAGGAAAATACGACATGCAAATATGAAAGGAAACAATATGGCAGTTAATTATAATCCGCTCTGGCATCTGCTGATTGAGAAAGGGCTGAAGAAGAAAGATCTTCGGGAGATGACTGGCATCAGCACGAATACACTTGCCAAACTTGGCAAGAACCAGGATGTCAGTACTTCAATCATTGCAAAGATATGCACAGCATTAGATTGCAAGGTTGAAGATGTAATGGAATTTGTTCCTGTAAGCAGGGAACGGTAGAAATTAGTAAGAAGGAATTCTTTATTAAGGAGCATAAGGTGAATATTAACGATTTAATTGAACGAGTAGCTCAATATGACAATAGCCTGGCAAAAGATTTATCAGAATATGTCAGAGGGCGTGAATACGGATTGGTTTTTGAAGCTAGCAAACCTGAATTTGTTCGCATGTGGAACAAGCCTGTTGTCCGCGGAGATCTTGTAAACATCCTCCCGCCGCGTGGAGAAATGGAAGATACAAAGAGTGAGGACGATCCGGCTGACATTACATATCGATACATAAGCAAGAACGGTGATAAGGCGAAACTACGCGATATTAAGACTCAGGAAGAATGTGAGGCTGATATTGAGGACCTTGTAGCTATAGCAAGATTTGATCAGCCAATTTATTGTGGCTTAAAAGAAAAAGATAGAATTGAACTCGGTGAATCAGATGACCCTTATCAGGTTGTTATCAACGGCGAAAATTATCACGCTCTTCAGATGCTTGCGTATGCATATGCAGGAAAGGTTGACTGTATTTATATTGATCCACCATACAATTCCGGGGCAGAAGATTGGAAATATAATAATAACTATGTTAGCAAGGATGATTCATATAAACATTCAAAATGGCTTACGTTTATGGAGGACCGCTTAAAAGTTGCTAAAAAATTATTAAACCCTAATGAGTCTATTTTAATAATTACTATTGATGAAAAAGAGTATGCTAGATTAGGACTACTTCTTGAACAAGTTTTCCCAGAAGGCCGAATACAGATGGTTAGTGATATTATCAATCCGAGAGGAACAACACGTGAAGGGCAGTTTTCAAGAACAGACGAATACATATATTTTGTGGAATTTGGTTCCTCAAAGGTAGTATATCCAACTGATGGAAACGATACCAGAAATGTTGAATGGTATAGGTTAAGGCGCCCGGATTTCGAATCTCGTAGAGGAACAATAAAGGGCGGTGTACAACAGTTTTATCCTATATATGTTAATGATGAGACTTGCAAAATTGTTAAAGTCGGAGATCCAATTCCTCCCGAAGTAGATAGATTTTCTGTACCTCAAATAGAAGGCACAACAGCAGTGTTTCCTATTCGTAATGATGGTATTGAGATGAATTGGGCTGTAACTCCGGATACTTTACAGAGACTGATAGACGCAAATTTTGTTAGGGTGCGAAGAAATAATGGGAAAGCACAACCATATTTGCTTCATTACATTTCATATAAAATGTTAGATGCAATTGCAGAAGGAAAGGCAATTATCAAGGGATATAATGAAGACGGGACAGCTATTGTTGTTGAGACCGCTGGACATATAGTGAGACCAGGAACAGCGTGGAATGTGACATCGCATAATGCTGGTTCATATGGAACCGAGATAATGACAAAATTTTTAACAGATAAAAGATTTAATTATCCAAAATCACTCTATTCAGTTGCTGATGTATTAAGATACTATGTTGTTAACAAGCCAAATGCTGTAATTGTCGATTTTTTTGCAGGTTCTGGAACGACGCTACATGCAGTAAATTTGTTAAATTCAGAGGATAATGGACAGCGTAGATGTATTTGCGTGACAAATAATGAAGTTTCAGCTAAAGAGGAAAAAAATTTTGCAGCTAATAATTTGCGCCATTCAGATGAAGAATGGGCTTCTCACGGCATTGCAAATTATGTTACATGGCCTAGAACAAAATGCA
Organism: Anaerovoracaceae bacterium; assembly: GCA_045599945.1. Classification (GTDB taxonomy): domain Bacteria; phylum Bacillota; class Clostridia; order Peptostreptococcales; family Anaerovoracaceae; genus UMGS973. The sequence goes on from JAZRWY010000066.1 coordinate 11,775, forward strand.
GTATTATGGGGTGCGACATAAATGGAAATACTGTTGATGGAGTATATATGAATACAAATAGAGCAATGTCTGACGGCTTTAAGGCTAATGCGGTCTTTTTCGAATTAATCTATTTGGAACCTTCAATTGTATCTGCCAATTTGGCGTTTGATGAAATTGCTCCAATTCTATGGCTTCGTTCAGGATGTAAGGGCCCTGTGCTTAAAAACAAAGAGGGGTATGCAATTGGTAAAACCTATGCTGTTTTGTTTGACTATAGTTTTGTAAATGAGTTTATTGATGAAGTGCATAGTAACGAAGCAATAAAGCATGTTTTCATTGTTACAGATACTAAAACTCGTTATCGTGCTATGTGCACTGAGTTCCCAGAACGGGATGTTGTGCAGCTTTATGAAAGCTATCTGAGATCATTTGAAATCAACACGGAGGTATAAGCTATGAAATTTGAATTGAAAGAGTTCCAAGTGAATGCCGTAAAAGACTTATATAAAACAATCCGAAAAGCAGTACGCGATTACTACAATGATTCTGACGATTTTCCGGTTGCATGTTCTCTGAGAGCTCCGACAGGCGCTGGTAAAACGATTATGTCCGGTGCGGTTATTGAGGGATTTCTGCAGGGGAATGATGAACTTGAAATGTTAGAGGATGATAAAATTGCATTTCTTTGGGTCAGTGATTCTCCATCACTCAATCGTCAGACAATGATTAAGTTTCAGGAAGCAACTGAAATATCAGGGCTTATCCTTGAGGAAATCGGACCTGAATTCACACAATATCACAGCAGACTTGAACCAGGTCATGTTTATTTTCTTAACAGGCAGCTTCTCGCTACAGGTAACATCCTGGTGCGAGGAGGTGAAACGCCTACATTTTGGAAGTTGTTAAGAGATACCATCAATGACCCATCAGTTCATTTGGTTATGATGCTGGATGAAGCGCATAAAGGTATTGGCAGCACTAAAACTGCCAAAGGTGCTGACACCATTTACGGAAAACTTATCAATGGAGAAGATGGAAAAACAGCGATGCCTATAGTTGTTGGTATTTCGGCAACACCTAAAAGATTCCAAGCAGCGATGAATCGCTTAAAGAATAGAACAAATCTGCCTCCTATAGAAATAAAACCGGCAGATGTTCAAGCGAGCGGCCTCCTGAAAGATAAAATCATACTGTCAGTTCCAACAGATGGAGCTGCTGTGGACAGTTTATATACAAAGGCTGCATGTAATGCACTGAACGAATCCACAATGCTTTGGGCCGGTTGGTGTGCGCAGAATAAAGTAAATCCTGTTGTTCCCCTTCTTGTAATTCAAGTGCCAAACAAAGTAGATACAGCAACACTGCAGAACATCTGTATTCAAGTAAGCGAATATGTAGATGGACTGGATAATAAATCATCTTTTGCTCATGTATTTGGCGAAGATGAATCTATTCAAGCAGGCGCATACTATATTCCAAAAGTTGAGCCGGAGGATGTTCAGAGAAAAACAGATATACGCATTTTATTTGCAAAAGAAGCTATTTCAACCGGATGGGATTGCCCTCGTGCTGAAGTGATTTATTCCATGAGAACGCATAAGGACTCCACTTATGTTGGACAGCTCATAGGCAGAATGGTTAGAACTCCTTTGGCCCGTCAAGTGAGTGTTGATAAGCTGAATGCAGTAACATGCTATTTGCCGCAATATGATCCAAAAGCTGTACATGACGTAGTTAATTATTTGACTGATGAAAATGCAGATGATTATGGTGCAGTAGCTGCGGATGCAGAAAGCATCATAATCGACCCGATTAATACTGAGTGGGATTCTCGGTTAGATGATGAGACAACGTATGACCAATCAAAAGGCGATTACAAAGGTGTTCCTTTAGAATCACCTGAATCATTAGATCCAGTTCCAAAGACTTCAGAAACAGATGTAAGTTCTCAGCGCAAAACTCAACCGGCAGATGTTCCAGCAGAAGAAAAAACATTACCAAAGGAAGATTCGGATTATACCTATGACCCAGCTGAATCATCAGTAGTGAAAGAAGATGGTGCTATTCAGATATCTTTAGGCGATGTTGATGTCGATACATTTATGCCACAAAATGTGAGAGAAGCATTTATGAGTGTATGTTCTCGCGTGCGTGCTCATCAAAACAGAGTTAATTGGATTTCAGGCGCAAACACCTATGTAGGATTACTTGCGCGTTATGGAATTAATACGGATGAAGTAAACAATATGCGCAAATTACTGGCACAGGAACTCTTTACTGCAATCCATACATACAAGGATCAATTTGATTCTGCAAGAAATGATCTTGTTCATGTGAGCACAACAAGAATTGAACTGCAGTATCTGAATACAGAATCAATTAAAACTAATTTGAGCACAGAGGATGCAGATAAATATGCAATTGAAAATGGTCGTAAAAAGGCAGATAGAACTTTTACGCCGGAAGTTTCAAATGAATATGTTAGATTAGCAATATCAGATAATCCGGATATTACAGAAATAAATACCGATTTAGCAGCAGCTTCTTATGTAGAAGATATTGTGGAAATGGTTGAAAAACTTGCAAAGAATCGCACGCAGTCTCTTATGAAACAATATGAATCTAAAGTGGCTGTTTGTGATGAAAACACTCGTGCAGATTTTGAATTGCAGCTTAATAAGTTTGGTATTCCACATACGGTATATCTCCGCACTCCGACCAAAGATACTCAGAATAAGTTGTTTAAACCATATGCAAAACATGTTGTCAATAATCCTGATAACCACCTTGCATACTTTGATTTTAAAGAGTATGAGGATTATGTTATTTCAACAGAGATTGCTAGAAATTCTGTCCGTGCATGGTATAGAAATCCTTCCCATGGGCACCCGGAACATACTTTGTCGATAATATATAGATATGGAGATTCCAGACATGCCTTCCATCCGGATTTCATTGTGTTTGATGAAGTAGAAGGTGGAATCAAGCCTTCAATAATAGATCCTCACGGGGCGTGGCTTGGTGAAGCTCTTGACAAATTGCAAGGAATGTGCGCACATGTTGAGGAATTTGGCCATGTATATAATCGCATTTGGGCGGTAGACAAGATAGATGGAAAGTATCTGTACCTTGATATGAAAGATGATAGTATCAGAGATTTCATTGTTCAAAGAAAGGCTGAGTCTGCTGCGGAATGCTATAAGAAGTTTGGTAAACCTTTCATATGATTTTGGGGACAAGATAATTTGCTTAGATAAATGAAGAGAATGGAGGCTGAATGTTCACTAGATTACTGTACTTTGATAAAGAAAGAGTAATAGAATATAACGCTATTATTTCAAAGGATGATTTTATTGAATTTGATGAAATCGACATTTTGGATACAACGGAGGGAAGCGCAGGAATATCACCCATAAAAGGATCAAAAGGCATTCAAAAGAGCAAGCATGGAAAGATACAAGCAGCTGCTTCAAGAATGTGGAACACATTTTCAGAGAACCTAAATAAATCTGACTGGTTCATAGATCTCTTAAACGATGGAAAAACTATTGACGCAATTGGTCGTGGCTGCATTCTGTGTATAGAAAGTGAAGTGAAAATACCGGAAGCATTCGATACAATTAGTCTGTTGAATTCAATGCCTCAATCATTTCTTGAGAATCAATTGGTGAGTGAAATAGATGAAGATGAGAAAGATGTTGTTAAAGCTTTTTTTAAGTTGAAAAAGGCAGCTCTGCCAATAATAATTAACTACGAAGATAGATTGCTTTGCTCAAAACTAAAGACAGAATGTTTCCTGTGTACGGATCAAGAGTTTGAGGATTGTATAGAAGATGATTTAGTTATTGTAGCAAAAGTATTATCGCCAAACCGTTCTCAAAAGAAAGAGCTGTTTAATCCGCTAAAGGACTTCTTTATGTTAAATCGCGCTGCTAGGAGGACGATGGAGACAGATCACTTAGAGGGGTTAGAGAACATATATGCAGAAAAGGATTATGTACAGTTAGAGATACTGGCAATATATCAATAATAATTTACATCGCCGCCAGGCTTTCAATTCGGAGAGTCGGGCGGTTTTTTTATGCCCAGGAAGGAGGAATATTATGTCAAAGAAAAAGAATCGCGAGCCGCCACAGAAGTGGGAAAGCATAACGGATCATGAACGTTTTGTCAGGATCTTTGCGAGTATGATTGAATCACCGGCATTTAAGGCACTGTCTCCCGTAGCTACGAAGATGCTTTTAATTCTGAAAAACGAATACAGAGGAAACTACACTATGAACAACATAATCTGCCCCTACTCTACTTTTGAGGATAACGGGATAAGCAGGAATTCAATTTCGCCCGGATTAAAGCTGCTTGAAGCAATGGGATTCATTGTTATGGAACATGGCAGCCTGATGCGACAGCCAACCGTATATCATTTCTCAGACAAGTGGAAAGAAGTAAAGGATATCGAAACAGCCAGAAGGATCCGGGATGATGTACGGAAACAGATTAACTGGGAGAAGAATAACCGTAAAGAGATATCCCATCTCTATGGCGATGAGTAATCGCCCTAGTGCTGGTATATATATAAGGCGTATCAAAAGTAATACCTATAGGAGTACAGAAAATCCTATCAACAAGTATCATAACAAATACCTATCGACCCTGTTTGAAGCGTGAACAGGTATCATAACAGATACCGTCACAATATTAAAAACGAGGGTTATTTTTATTTTTTGAAGAAAGGAAGTGATGAGAATGGCACAGAAAATCTTAACGCCCATAAAAGCAATCAGGGCAAAATGCCTCGACTGTTCCTGCGGACAGGTAAAAGAAGTAAGGTACTGTCCTATGAAAAACTGTCCGCTATACCCATATAGATTGGGCAAAAGACCCGCGGACGATAAATATATCGACGAGCCTGACAACGAAGAAAAAACCATAAGCTAGCTGGCACTTTTTTGGCAAATACGCTCCGAAAAGGTGCTTTTTTTATTGCCTGGTATCCGGCAGAAAAATGCAAACGCCTTATATCAAAAGTTACAACTAATGAAGCAGTAAAGCCCTCGGCGTTTGAGAGCGAAATACACCCCTTGCACAAACCTTCGGTTTATGACAAGAGCATTTCGTTCTCCGAAGGCCCTGCGGGGCAGGTCTGCTTC
>JAZRWY010000067.1:0-16917 GCA_045599945.1 Anaerovoracaceae bacterium
ACCGGCAGATCCTTCGTTGTCACCCAGCCTCTCAAGAAACTGCCCGGACACCTCCGCGAATGGGCACTCAGTCCCGAAGGATTCCATCTCACAGGAGACAGTTCGGAATACGACATCACTTCCATCGACGAGAGCGTCCACCATGACAGCGTCTTCTACAAGGAGAGATGGATAAACGAGAACGGACTGGAGCAGCGCCTTGTTGTGACATACTGCATAAAGAACAGAAACTACCAGAGAGAGATCAGACGCCGCCAGGTTGAGCGTGCACAGAAGATTGTCGACGGAAAGGGAAGGAAAACCACCAACCCGAACAGCCCTGCAAGATACATTGAAGAAATCCAGATGACACTCGACGGAGAGATAGCTGAAAAGTGCAGCATGTCACTGGATACAGATAAGATAACCGAAGAAGAGAGATATGACGGATTCTACGCTGTCTGCACCACCCTGGAGGATGATGTAAGGACAATCATCAGGATAAACAGACGCAGATGGGAGATTGAGGAATCATTCAGAATCATGAAGAGCGAATTCCGCTCAAGACCGGTATATGTCCAGAAGGACTCAAGAATACGTGCCCATTTCATGACATGCTTCCTTTCACTCCTGGTATTCAGGACACTGGAGAAGAAACTGGATGAAAAATACACCGTATCGGAGATCATCTCCACCCTGCAGAACATGAAGTTCCAGAAAATCAAGGGCGTTGGATACATCCCATGCTATACAAGGACAGAAATAACCGATGCACTTCATGATGCATTCGGATTCAGGACAGACAAACAGATAGTTAGCGACAAAAGAATGAAAGAAATTTTAAGATCAACAAAAAAGTAGCCCAGATACTACATTTTCAAAAGACATAACAAAACCGTCAAACCCAGTCATAGTGCTAGTCTGACGGTTTTTTGCATGCTTATTACTGTCAAAGACAGGTTCATACAACATAAATATACACCCAAGGCAGAAGATTGTAAACCTTTTTAAACAAAATATATGGCTTTTCCATGTTGTCAGAATTGTTGCCGGAAACATTAAAATTCCAACAATTGCAGAGCCTTCGCAAAAGAACACTTACTTGCTGCAGAATGGAATCCCTTAGGGTGCATAATTACGCATTTTCTTCACTAGTTTGTCATAAGAGTTCTCTTGTTAGACCTCCTGGCGGCGGAAAAATGTGATATTTGCAATTCCACTTGGAATGCGATAAACGATTGATGCCATTTATACTCATGATTATTAATCTCCTTCTTGATTTGAATTGCAGTTGGCAGACCGCATTCCAAGTCTAACAGAAGGAGATTTTTTTGTTCAAATGCATAGCATTTTCTGAATCACGCGTCAAACGCGTGGTTTTACTTATACAAGAAAATGGCCGCCTCAGGGCGGCCGTAATCTTCTCTTTATTTTGCTTTGCTTTCACAGTAGATGCATCTGTAGATGCCGGCTTCTCTGTCTGTCAGTCTGAAGACATGCGGAATCTCCTGCTCGATGGTTGTGATGCATCTCGGGTTCCTGCATCGGATGATATCTCTGATTTCTTCCGGCTTTTCAATATGGGTTCTTTTTTCCAGTTTTCCGTCCTTGATATAGTTTACGGTGATTCCGGGGTCCACATAGCCGATGGCATCGAGGTTGATGTCAATGACCTGGTCAATCTTGATGATATCTTTTTTCCCCATTTTGGGACTATCTGCATTCTTGATGATGGCTACCTGGCAGTCCAGTTTATCCAGTCCAAGAATGTTATACAGCTGCATGCCTCTTCCTGCTGTAATGTGGTCCAATACGATTCCGTTCTCTATTGCTCCAATGATCATTTATTTCGCCTCCTTTAACAGTTTCAGGATTAACGCCATTCTGATATATTTTCCGTTCAATACCTGATCAAAGTATTTCGCCCGTGGGTCGTCATCGATCTGTGTAGAGATTTCATTCACTCTAGGCAATGGATGGAGAATTGCCAGATCTTCCTTTGCATTTTCCAGTTTGTCCGGTGTCAGGATATAGCTGTCCTTCAGACGAATATAGTCCTGCTCATTGAAGAATCTTTCTCTCTGCACTCTTGTCATGTAGAGAATGTCCAGCTGCGGCATGGCACCTTCCAGATCTGCTGTCTCCACATATTCCATGTGGTTCTTCTCCAGCACTTCCCACTTCAGATATTCCGGAATCTTCAGTTCCTCCGGTGAAATCAGGACAAACTTCACGCCTTCATATCTGGACATGGCACTGATCAGAGAATGGACGGTTCTCCCGAACTTCAGGTCTCCGCAGAGGCCGATGGTTAAATGATCAAATCTTCCCTTTTCCCTGTGAATGGTAAGAAGGTCTGTCAACGTCTGTGTCGGATGGTTATGTCCGCCGTCTCCTGCATTGATGATCGGTACCGTAGACCGGATGGACGCAACCATCGGCGCCCCTTCCTTTGGATGTCTCATTGCAATGATATCCGCATAGCATCCAACGGTTCTGATGGTATCGGATACAGACTCCCCTTTTGCGACAGATGAACTGGAAGCTTCCGAGAATCCAAGAACGTTTCCGCCAAGTTCATACATGGCAGCTTCAAAGCTCAGCCGGGTTCTTGTAGATGGTTCGAAAAAGAGGGTGGCAAGTTTTTTTCCATTACATACTTTTGCATATTTTTCAGGATCGGCGATGATATCTTTTGCGGTAGCAACCAGCTCATCGATTTCCTGCATGCTCAGATTCATGATATCGATTAAATGTCTCACTTCGGCCTCCTTTACTTCATCCAGCTTTCATCAGATGGATTGTCTCTGAACTTTAAGATTTTTTCAATGTCCGTTTCTGCAATATATCCTCCCTCCGCCGCTTCTTCACAAAGCTCATCAAGATTTGTAAGGGAGATGTTTTCTATTTCATTCCTTTCGAAGGCTTCTTTGCTCTTTTTCATGCCATATGTGAAGATGGATACAATTCCAAGGACCTCTGCGCCTGCTTCTCTTAGGGCTGCCACAACATCAATGGCGCTTCCTCCTGTGGAAACCAGGTCTTCAATGACAACGACCTTCTGCCCTTTTTCCAGTTTCCCCTCGATGGCATTCTTTCTGCCATGGTCTTTGCTGGAGCCTCTCACGTATCCCATCGGCATTCCCAGCTTGTATCCTGCGATTGCAGCATGTGCGATGCCTGCTGTGCTGGTTCCCATCAGCACTTCTGCCTGCGGATATGCTTCTTTTACTTTTGATGCGATTTCCTCTTCTACCAGTTCTCTTGCTTCCGGTGCAGTAAGTATCAGCCGGTTGTCGCAGGAGATTGGGCTTTTGGTGCCGCTTGCCCATGTAAACGGATCATCCGGTTTTAAAAATACTGCTTCAATTTCCAATAACTTCTTTGCAATTTCTCTGCTCATCTTCTACCTCCTTCATCGATAAACTCCGCCAGGCATTTTTCGTATGCTGCCCTTGGATCCTCCGCTCTGGTGATGCTTCTTCCAACAACGATATAGTCGGAGCCAAGCGCTTTTGCAAGTGCCGGCGTAACCACTCTTTTCTGATCGTCTGCGCTGTCCCCTGCCAGGCGGATTCCCGGCGTAACCGTCAGAAAATCCTCTCCGCAGACTTCATGGATTTTTTCTGCTTCCAGTGCAGAACATACTACTCCCTGCAGCCCTGCTTTCTTGGCATTCCGTGCATAGGCGCAGACAACTTCTTCCATGCTTCCTGTGATCTTCAGTTCCTCATGCATGGCATCTTCATCAGTCGATGTGAGCTGGGTAACCGCAATGACCAGCGCATCCCCCGCATTTTCCTTTGCCTTTTCCATCATTCTGACCGTTCCTGCAGCATGGACATTGACAATGTCTGCTCCCAGCTTCGAAAGAACATTCATTGCCTTCCCCACTGTATTGGGAATGTCATGGAGTTTCAGATCCAGAAACACCTTGAATCCTCTTTCCTTGATTTTTCTGACCAGCGGAGCGCCTCCCATGTAGAAGCTTTCCATTCCGATTTTCAGATACGGACTGTATCCGTCCAGCTGATCCAGCAGGGCAAACAATTCCTCTTCACTGGAAAAATCACATGCTATGATTACATCTCTACCCATTAATGTGCACCTCCTGTGATATCTCTTAAACAATCGATTCCATATTTATTCATTACTTCCGGCAGCTGTTCAATGATTTTTTTGCACGCAAACGGATCCACCAGATTGGCTGCGCCGACCTGTACTGCCGTTGCACCTGCAAGCATCATTTCAATGACATCTTCTGCACTGGAGATTCCTCCTACCCCGATAATCGGTATCTCCACTGCTTCATATACCTGATAGACCATGGCCAGTGCAATGGGAAATACCGCAGGTCCTGACAGCCCTGCAATCCTGTTTGCAATGACCGGCTTTTTTGTCTTCAGGTCAATCCGCATGGATTTCACCGTATTGATCAGGCTGACCCCATCTGCACCGCCTCTTTCTGCCGCTTTTGCAATTTCTGCGATGTCCGTTACATTCGGTGTCAGTTTGATGATTACGGGTTTTTCTGTGACTTCCTTTACTCTTCCTGTGACTTCCTCAACCATCTGCGGGTCTGTTCCAAAGCTCATGCCTCCGTGGGATACGTTCGGACAGGAAACATTGACTTCCAGCCAGCCAACGATTTCTTCCCGGTCCAGTCTCCGGGCAGCCTCCACATAATCTTCCATGGAGCTTCCTCCGATATTTGCCATGACCTTCTTGTGAAAGACTTTTCTAAGCTCCGGCAGTTTCTCTCCAATCACCCGGTCCACGCCCGGATTCTCCAGCCCGATGGAGTTGATGATGGCATCCCTTCCCTCTGCGATTCGCGGCTGCGGGTTTCCATTTCTCGGTTCTCTGGTTGTCCCTTTGAAACTGAAGGAGCCAAGGATGTTAATATCGTAGAGCTCTGCAAATTCTTCGCCGTATCCAAAGGTTCCGCTGGCAGCCATTACCGGATTATCCATCTCTATTCCGCATAGATTCACTTTCATATCTACCATTTCTCTACCTCTCTTTCCAGCACCGGTCCTTCCTTGCATATCCTGAGATTTCCATATTTTGTCTCGCAGGAGCAGCCCATGCATGCGCCAAATCCGCATCCCATTCTGGCTTCAAAACTGAGCGATCCTCTGATATCTTCCGGAATTTTCTCATCGACTGCCTTCAGCATTGCTTCCGGTCCGCAGATATAGAATCGGCGGAATGAGAACCGGTCCAGAACATCTGTCACAAATCCTTTTTCTCCATGGCTTCCGTCTGCTGTACATACGACTGGGTCAATTCCTGCATGCTTGAGTTCTTCCAGACCAAAGACTTCTCCGGAGGTATTAAACCCTAGCACTGCATGGACATTTTTTCCCTGTCTTTTCAGTTCTTTTGCAGTGCCAATCATCGGTGCAGCGCCGATGCCGCCGCCAAGCACCAGGACATCCTGATCATCCCATATGCGAAATCCGTTGCCAAGAGGCGCAAGGATGCTCAGGACTTCTCCTTGTTTCATGCGGCTCATTTTTTCAGTTCCATGGCCCATTATCTTATATATGATGGTGATTCCTTCTTCATCATATTCACTCACGCTGATCGGGCGCCTGAGATAATATCCCTCAATGCGGATATTTACAAACTGTCCCTGCTGATTCATGCCGAAATCCCCGGCAAGCTTCATTCTGAAAATATTCTCTGCGATTTTCTCATTGCTTTTAATGATTCCCTGTACTTCTTTCATTCTATCCTCTTTTCCAGACGGTCCGGCCGCCGATGACATTTGCCAGACATCTTCCTTTCACCGTCATTCCTTCAAATGGCGTATATCTTCCTTTTGTCAGAAATGTTTCCGGCGCCACCACATATTCCTCCTCCAGATTCCATATGCAGTAGGTATCCTTCTTCTCTTTGATTTCAAATCTTCTGTTTGGCCGGTCGTGCATCAGACGGATGAGCGTATCCAGATCAAAGAGACCGGATGCATAAAGGACCGGAAATGCCGTCTCAAGTCCTACAATTCCATAGGCGCCTTTTTCTTTATCTTCGGGAGAATGGGGCGCATGGTCTGTTGCCAGCATGTCAATGGTTCCGTCCAGACAGCCTTCAATCAGCGCCTTCCGGTCTTCTCTTCCTTTTATCGGAGGATTCATGCGGTATTTCGGCTGCATGTCAAATTCCTCAGCGGCAAGTATCAGGTAATGCGGCGCCGTCTCGCAGGTGACATCCAGTCCGTCTTTCTTTGCTTCTCTGATCAGCTCCACAGACCGTCTGCATGAGGCATGGCACATATGATAGCTGGCGCCGGTCTTTGCCACCAGATTCAGGTCTCTTTCCAGCTGCAGATATTCCGCTTCCCTTGAGTCTCTTGGATATCTTTCATCTTCACAATGCGCTGTCACTATTTTCCCCAGCTCTCTGGAGATTTTCATGGCTTCTTCCATGAGCGCATCATCCATGACGCCTTTTCCATCATCTGTAAAGCCTGCCACATAAGGCGCCATGGCAATAAGGTCTGCCAGCTCATTTCCGTTTTCTCCCTTTGTGATGCTTCCAAAAGGAATGATATCTACCAGGCTGTCTTTTTCGATGAGGCTAAGCTGTACCTTCAGATTTTCCAGACTGTCCGGGACCGGCTTCAGATTCGGCATGGTCAGTACCGCCGCAAATCCGCCGGCAGCTGCAGCCATGCTTCCGGTCCGGATGGTTTCCTTATACAAAAAACCCGGCTCACGAAAATGTACATGTACATCTGTGAAACCGGGTAATATATGAATGGATGAATCTGCAGAATCAAAAAAATCAGGATACGAATCTTTCCTTTTTACAATTTCTTTGAATTCTTTTTCAAATATGCAATCTCTCATAATCGATCCGTCTGCTCCTTTCAGGCATTTTGATTATTAAACCACACCCGAACCATGTTGTCAAGATAAATATGAGTTGTCAGTTAATTCAGTTTTTCACCCTTTCAAAATGATATAGTCTCCTTTTCCCACCATGTCCGGATTGTTGATATCCAGCACGAGTTTTGCCTTTGCCGGTGCCGGCACCGGGTCATTCAGCTGGTCCTTGGAGATCAGAAGGTTGAGGTCATCTTTTTCATTTCCTGCACTTGCTGCAAGAATGCGCACAGGAATTTTCAGTCCGTCATGAATGATATATGCGGCAGCCTTCTCCCGGAATAACCCTGAAATGACATAGCCATAGGCATGAACTTTTCCGTTTAAGTTCCTTGCACGGATCTTTCCTACCAGGATTTCCTCCAGCTGGGTGATTCCTATGGATTCCACGCGGAATGCGCAGACATTTTCTCCAAGTTTTTCTTTCAGATTGTCTCTCTCATTACAGAAATCCCAGATATACCGGTTCATGGAGACCAGCGTTTCCTCTCTGGTCTTCAGCTCTCCTCTGGCAATTTCCGCCATCATCACGCAGCGGTCACAGATTTTCCCGTCTTTTAAGGCGACGCTTCCGAAGAATCCCAGTTTTCCGCCGCATACCGGGCAGGTTTTCTTTTCACCGAACATAGTGCTCCTCCTTACTGGTAGCTGCTTGTAATGCCGAAATATTCCTCCAGCGTAATCCAGTCACCGTTGTTATACAGTTTCTCTGAAAGTTCATTTCCGACATATCTGACATGCCACGGTTCATACTTGTATCCCGTAACATCCTGCTTGCTCTGCGGATACCGGATGATAAATCCATATTTCTGGCAGTTATCCGAAAGCCACCTGCCTTCTGCCGTCAGCCCGAAAGAATCGGAGGCGTTGTTGAGATCCAGTGCATATCCGGTCTGATGCTCCGAATATCCGGGCCTTGCGGAAAAGGTATCTGCATAATATCCGGAAGCATCATAATATCCGCTATACAGGCTGCTCTGCTCCGAATAGGAGCGGAATCCGGAAACGATGGTAAGATTCAGGCCTTCTCCCGCCGCAGCCTGCTGCATTTCATGGAATGCATCTAAAGTCTCCTGCTGCAGGCTCGGCCCATAGGATGCCGGAAGAGAATATGTCTTGTTTACAATGATGATACCGTCCAGATAGGTCACCCCATCTTCCATGGTCTTTTCATGATGGATGAAATGGACCGGCTCGCTCCACGAACCGTAATACTTCTTCCATCCGCCATTTACATATGCGCGCGCTCTGCACCAGTACTCCTCTCCCTTTTTCAGTCCTTCCATGCGGACGGATGTTTTGCGGGCAGACTGTTTTTTGCATTCGGTAAAATCCGGATTCTCCGAATATTGAATGACATATCCGTCTGCATGTTTTACCTTTCCAAAGGTAATCATGCCGGAAGAATCATCATATTCGGCATCTTTCACTTTTGCAGGTGCAGCGGCGCCTTTGATCTTATCAAATTTTTTTGTTCCGGTATCCACCACTTTGAATACATACGTTCTGCCGGGCGACAGGTCTGTGACTGCATATGTCACTTCCTGGTCAGTATCTGCCATCAGGCTGGAAACCTTCCTGTCCCGTCCGATCGAATGTCTATATATTTCATAGGTATGCCCTGAAACTGCATGCCAGTGCAGATTTGCATAATCCGTTCCATAGGACAGAATCTCCGCTTCCACTGTTTCCATTTCAGCCAGATTCATGTCCAGATCCGTAAAATCCATTTCTTCTGCATGCACCGGCAGAGTTCCTGCCAGCAAGGTCAGAATCACTGCCAGAACCACCATTTTTTTCATAATAACAACTCTCATCAATATTTGCTGCTTATGCCGAAATATTCCTCCATCGTAATCCACTTTCCGCCATTATACAGTTTCTTTGCAAGCGGCTTTCCTACATAGCGGATATGCCATGGTTCATACTTGTATCCTGTTTTTGCCGTCTTCCCTTTCGGATAGCGGATGATGAATCCATATTTATAACAATTCTTTGCAAGCCATCTGCCTTCCTTCGTCTTTGCGAATCTGTCCTTGACCAGATTGACGTCCATGCAGTAGCCGCTCTGATGCTCGGAATGACCCGGCCTTGCAGAATATGTATCTGCATAGGAGCCGCTGATCCGTTTGTATCTGTTATACAGACTCTTCTGCGTTCCGTATGATCTGTATCCTGATGCAATCCAAAGGGATATTCCTTTTTTCCGCGCTGCTTTTTTCATCTGATTAAAGGCTTTTCTGGCATCTTTTTTCATTCCTTTTCCATAGGACTTCGGCAGTTTATACGTCTTGTTCACTATCAGGATGCCGTCCAGATAAGTCACGCCTTTTTTCACTTCTTTATCATGATGGACAAAGCTCTTCGCATTACTCCATGCGCCATAATATCTGGCGCCATCCAAGGTAACATAGGCTCTCACCTTGTACCAGTATTTCTTGCCCCTCTTCAGTTTTGCAATGTTTCTGACTGTACCGGAAGCATATACATCCGCATAAGTACTGAAAGAGCTGGTTAAAGAATAGCGCACATCATATCCTGCTGCTCCTGAAACAGCTGAATATGAAATCTGGTCCTTCTTTCCCTTGATTCTCTTCAGTTTCACATTCTTTACTTTCAGCGGCCTGGTGACTGCTTTTGCTTCTGCAGCAGCTCCTGTCAGGCTGCTCACGACTTTAAAGGAATATACTGTAGCAGAAGAAAGCCCTTCTGCCTGATATTTCAACATTCCGTCTGCTTCTGCAGAAATGCTTCCCAGCTGTTTTCCGTTTCTGTAGACTGCATATTCTGACCCTGAAACAGCATTCCACTGAAGTGTTACGGAAGATGTATTCATGGTGGCAACTGTCAGTTCAATCTGCTCTTCTGCAACAGGTTCCGGCTCCTGCTGAGGCGCTCCGTTTTCTTCTGCGACTGCAGGAATCGTTCCCAGCAGAAAGATGATACAGATGGCAAGCGATAGTATTCGTTTCATTTTGTCCTCCTAAACGCAAAGCCGCAGACTGCGGCTCGTTTCCCATGCTATTTTTCGAAGCAGATTTTTCCTCTTGCTCCAGGATATTTTCCCCATTCCACGTCATAATCCTCATCGCTGGATTTCACATAGCCCGGCATCTTCTTTCTGATTTCCTCTTCCGGCACGGATTCCGAACCGATCATCAGAATCTCATATTCATGCTGGTAGGTCAGCTGAACGTAATTGATGATTTCATCATCATTAAATCCTTTCTGGAACCTGACTTTCAGTCTGACCGGCTTAAGGCCCGCATTGGTTGCGGCATTGATTCCCTTGATGACATTTCCCAGTGTATCTTCAGGCCCCGCATCAATATCCATGGCAAATCTGGAATATTTCATGGTATCTGCTCTGACAACAACCTGCTTCAGGCCAGCACTCTTCAGTTTCTGAGCAAAGCCTTCAAGAAGCTGGCCTTCTGTCTCAAGTTTCACTTCTGCACTTTCTGCAATGGCCTTTACTTCCTTTACAATATTCTTTCTCTTCAGAGGTTCATCTCCTCCCTGAATATATATGAGCTCTGCGCCGGACTCCCTGGCAAGAGCAATCACCTCTTCCGATGTCATTTCCTTCGTTACTTCCAGTATGTATTTCGTCATTTTGCTTTCTCCTTTTTCATACTTAGTAAATAATACTTGAAAAATGGGGAATAGTCAAATGTCGCTGAGAGGTTCATCATAAGAAAAGTGCGCAAGCTGCGCACCTTTCTTCCATGTCATGTTCTTATTTGATCTTTGCCGTTGTCTTGACTGCGGACCATGCACCATAATATTTCACTTTGTTCACTGTACGGTACGCCCGGATCTTTACCTGATATTTCTTTTTCTTCTTCAATTTTTTGATAACCTTGGACTGCTTTGTCGTTGTTGTATAATACCATTTGGATGTACCCTTGACTCTGTATGCAATCTGGTATGTGGTACCTCCGGTTTTGGCTACAGCTGTCGAAGCCTTTACTGTCATGGATTTCTTTCCCGCTGTTACAGTCTTTACTGCAGGCTTCTTTGGCAGAATCCTGTAGGTAAAGGACTTCGATCCGCTGTAGTTTCCCTTGAATCTGATTGCTGCCTTTGCAAGGCCGACCTTTGTATTGGATGCATATGCCACGCTGTAGTTTGATGAACTGATAGTATTTCCTCTGCGGTCCTTTACAATGAAGCCAGGAACTCTTGCAGTTCCCGTATATACGAAGCTGCTGGATGAAATGGATACAGTCGTTGCAGCATAGATGGTTGCAGGAGCATCCGTAATCTCTCCGCACTCCGAACACTTCTTATATGCCGTTTTCCCATCTTTCGTCATGGTTGCCGGTACGCGGCTTACTGTAACCGGTTTGTGCTGATGAATGACACAGTCGGATACCTTTCCGGTAATGGTGCAGCTATTAAGATCAATCGTTACCTGCGCTGTTCCATCCGAGTAGATGGAAGTCAGTGCTTCATCTCTAACCATCTTCAGATTGGCAAGGGTTACCTTTGTATTCTCTCCATAGATGGATAATGCCGGTGAGGTGTTGTCTGAAGGCGCCTGAATCAGGAGACCTCCGGTAGAAGCGATTGTAAACTCTGCACCATCCTGCAGGTGAATCTGGTTTGATTTGTTATCGCATACCTCGTTTCCTGTTCCAGTAATCTCTATGGATACCGGCCCGGCCGTTGCAATGCCCTGTTTTTCCCTGCTTCCGTAAAGCCTGTTTCCGGATACCAGCTCAATGGACGTCCTAAGCTCCGGTGCAATCTCATTTCCGTTCTCATCCGTAACGCGTGCTTCACCGACAAGTGAAAGATTAGATCTTCCATTATCGTAGATTTCATTATCCACTGCATTTCTTACGTATGCAGCAGCTCCCATGGCAAGGCCATTCGATGTGTTTCCTGAAATCTTATTATTCTTAAATGAATCTTTAATCTTACAGTTATACTCAAGCCAGATACCCTGCGTTCCATTGTCTGAAATGGTGTTATCCTCCACATAATTCATGACACATTCTCTGCCGACAAGACGCGGCTTTCCAATGCTGGAATCTCCTTCCGTGCTTGTACTGATTCCATGTCCCTGATTGCTGCGGATGGTATTCCCTATAACATAATTGACACTGGACACGTGAATGTCCAGACCGGACTGTGAGGATGCAGTTCCCTTCTTTCCAACGATTGTATTATCCTTCACCATATAAATGTTGGAATCAGAATCATCACCACCGGCAACACGGATTCCATTTACGCCGCAGCCTGTAATGGTATTTCCGATGATTTTTGACCCGGAACCTTTGTTGACAAATATGCCATTTGCCGTAGGACCGCTGATGGCCGTCTTTTCAATGATTCCATTTTTACCGCTAGGGTCAAAATCACTTTCCATTATGAAAACATGACCGGCAGTTCCATTTCCCTCATATGCCCCGCCGTATACAGAGCCATTAACCAGAATTCTGCTGCTCGCATAACTAAAACCAAATGTACTGGAGTCTTCTGCACACAGAACGACATTCTCCGGAACAGTCAATCTATATATATTGACTTCAATGTTCCCGCTGACATGCACCATCGCCATGCTTTCCGCACTCCCCAGGGAAGCCGCTCCATTCAGCTCCGCCTGAAGTTCCTGGGCCGTAGCCGCCGATGATTCCATGATCCTGCTCTCAGGAATTCCGAATTCCTGCATGGCTGCTTCTTTATTTGTAACAGTATCCGCTGAAGCATAAGCCGGACACATTGCTGCTACCAGAATCAGAGATAGCAGTAATGAAAAAACTCTCTTCTTCATTTTTCCACTCCTTTTTCCATTCTATCTAAATAATACTTGAAAAACCGGAAATGGTCAAATATCATTAATATGTTAACAGTCGTTAAATGGAAAGGAAGATTCAAATTGAAATTTTTCATCTTAGGAGATACCCATCATAAATTGGATAAGGCATTGAAGGTAGCAGAAAGATTAAAGGGCGTTGACATGATTATCCATACAGGAGATTATGCCGAGGATGCGCAGATGCTTTCAGAAGAACTGGGGATTCCGGCGGTCTACGTGCCGGGAAACTGTGACGGAAGCCGTTCCGGAAAGGATTTTGAAATAGTAGAGGCAGAATGCGGCAATATCCTGGTTACGCATGGCCACATGCAGGGCGTGGACTATTCCATGGACAGGCTTCTTTATCTTGCAGAGGAAAATGACTGCATGGCTGCTGTTTTCGGTCATACACATCAGCCGATGTTCGAGGAATGGGACGGAATATATCTGATCAATCCAGGCAGTCTTTCCAGACCAAGAGACGGCTCCCAAGGCTCCTATGCAGTTGTAACAACCACAGATTCAACCTTTGCCGGCTCCATCGTCTACTATACTTCTGCCATGTTTGAAAAGGACAAGGTTAAAGGGGGATATATCAAAGACATGCTGAATTACAGCGACAGATTCTAGGGATAAGAATACCCGCTTCATCGGAAGCGGGTATTTTCATGCGGTATGGAGTGGGTGATGAGAATCGAACTCACACTATCAGCTTGGGAAGCTGAAGTTCTGCCACTAAACTACACCCACACAATCTGCCATGTAAATCCATTATATTCCACCATAGCGGGCGCGTCAATTCATTCTTCAATTTCCATATTCTTTCAGCAGTCCGCAGAATTCTTCATACCTGTCATCCAGGTACTCTCCAAAGTCATAGAAGAAATCTGTATACCTGTCCCGGATTTCATCCAGTTCCTCCTCCGAGAATTCATCAACGGAAAGAAGAGAATCATACATGAGCCCGGTAGCAGAAAATGCCATGCGATACATGGAATTTGATGTATCCAGTTCATCAAAATCATCATAGAAAAAATCTCCTTCTCCCATGATTCCATGAACAACGGAATTTCTGTACATCCCTCTCACTTTCTGGTATGTCGTATGTACCATCTCGTCCGGTGTCCTCGCGATTTTTGCAACCATGTGGTTCAACAGTTTTTTTCTGCCTGGATATCCTGTGTTTGTCCCTGCTGCTTCAGCAAAAATGAGAAGCAGCGGAAGTGAAACCGTATCCGGGTTGAATCCGTATTTTTTATCCATCATGTCTTTCATCATGTCATACATTTCCTGATTCATTCTGCTCAGAAAATCCAGACAGCGCTGAATATTGTCTTTATCTGTTTTTGCAAATAGTCCCATTTTTTTCTCCTATATATATCCATTACATCCATTATAACTGTCTGCTGCACAAAAGAAAAGCATCAGTTCATGTTTACGGTGTCTCATTTTTCATTTTGCAAAAAAATATGCATAATTATGCATATTTGTTGATATTTACATCTTTGAAGAGTATAATGGGGTATATTACTTGAAAAATAATGAAAATCATATAATCATCAGGAGGCAATCATGAAGAAATTTAATAATTGTATCGTCCGCAGACCATGCAAAGCAATATGCGATGGCATCACATCTGCACCGGAGCTTGGTCAGCCGATTTACGAAAAGGCTCTGGCTCAGCACGACAAATACATTGAAGCGCTGAAGAAATGCGGTGTTGAAGTCACTGTTCTGGATGCAGATGAAAGATATCCGGATTCATGCTTTGTGGAGGATCCTGCACTTATCACCAAGGCCTGCGCAATCATCACAAATCCCGGCGCAGAATCCAGAAATGGCGAAAAGGAAGAAATCATCGGTGCAATCCGCAAATTCTTCCCGGAAGACAGAATTGAATATATACAGTCACCGGGAACCCTTGAAGGCGGCGACATCATGATGTGCGGCGACACATTCTATGCAGGACGCTCTGCAAGAACAAATGCAGAAGGCATCCGTCAGCTGACAGAAATTCTGAACAGGTACGGAATGCAGTGCATAGAAGTTCCTCTTGAAAAGGTTCTTCATCTCAAGACCGGTGTAAACTACCTGGAACATAATAACATGCTGGTATCCGGTGAGTTCATCGAAAAGGCTGAGTTTGCAGAATATAACAAGGTAATCGTTCCTGAAGAAGAAGCCTATGGGGCCAACTGTATCTGGATGAACGAGACAGTAATCGTTCCGGAAGGATATCCAACCGTACTGAAGGCTGTTCAGGATCTTGGATATGAGACTCTTGTAGTTGATACTTCCGAGTTCAGAAAGATTGACGGCGGACTTTCCTGCCTGTCACTGAGATTCTGGGCCGACTAGACCCTGTAATCTATTATTGTTTGGAGGATAAAAATGAAAAATGAAAAATCACTAGGTGTATTGCCACTGGTCTTCTTCTCCGTTGGCTGTACAATCGCTTCCGGAGTATTTGCACTTTCCGGCGACTTTGCTGCAGCCGGTGCATACACTCTTGCCACTTTGATTGGCTGGCTGATTACATTCGTTGGAATGTTCGGCCTCATGATGTGCTACTTTAGGCTTTCCGCCGCAAGACCCGACCTTACATCCGGCATCTATACTTATGCAAAGGCCGGATTCGGAGAATATGTCGGCTTCAATGCTGCATGGGGTTACTGGATTTCAGCAATCCTTGCTTATACCACATTCCACGTAGGGCTGTTTGGTTCCCTGTCGGAAATCATCCCATGGCTTCAGGATGGATATGCAATCAAGTCCCTGATACTTGGATCCATCATCCTTTGGCTTCTGGTTCTGCTGGTTCTTCATGGTGTCAATGAATCATTCATCATCAACATGATTGTTGTAATTGCAAAAGTCATCCCGATTGCATTCCTTGTAATCGCTGCAATCTTTGCAAGTGCATTCAGCTGGGATACCTTCGTAGGCAACTGGAATGCTCCTGAAGGCGGCGATTCACTTGGTTCACAGATTACATCAACATGCTTCACTACTGTCTGGGTATTCATCGGTATTGAAGGCGCTGTAGTAATCTCACATAGAGCAAAGAATACAAAGCTTGCAGGAAGATCTGCCATGATCTCCTTCATCGCTGTATTTGTACTTTACCTTGCCATTTCTGTAATCTCAATGGGATGTGCCGACCACGATACTCTTGCTCAGTACACCAATGACTATACATTCTCCATGGCAGGCGTAATGGAACAGATTGTTGGCCACTGGGGCGCTGTACTTGTAAATGTATCTGCAATCATATCCATCGGATGTGCACTGTTTGCATACATACTTCTTTGCATTGACAGTGCTGCAGGTCCTGCAGAAAACGATTGCTTCCCGAAGAGCTTTAACAACAGAAACAAGCATAATGCTCCTACTGTTTCCATCATAGTAACTGCCATTGTCATCGAATTATTCGTTATTCTGGCAACGTTTGCTACATCTTCATATCAGAACTGCTATTATCTGTCAACGGTAGCCATTGTTATTCCATACATGCTGTCAGCATTCTTCATGTTCAAGCTTGTATTCCAAAACACTCTGATTGGGGCAGGAAATACTGTAGCCAACTACATCATTTCCATTCTTGCAGCACTTTACGGTATCTGGATGTTCTACGCAACCTGCATCGCAGATCCATATGTGCTGATCGCTGCACTGCTGTTCTTCCCTGGCATCGTTGTATATGCCATCAAGAGAAAGACCTGCGGCGAAAAACTGTTCCCGAAGGCTTATGACCTTATCGTGGCAATTGTACTTGGCGTCCTGTTCATCGTGGCAATTGTGCTTATTGCTACAGGCAATGAAGCTGTTACGAGTATTCTGGTATAACAGATTATTATGAACATATACCAACGGCTGCACGCATAAACTGCTGCAGCCGTTTTTTCATCCCATATATCTGTTTATCTGCCGCCCTTTCCATGGCAGGTACTGCAGACATTGTATTGAACATCTTTTGCTCCGCAGGTTCCCAGCGGATTAATTCTTAACTCTCGCAGCGCTTCTCCTACTCTCAGCGTCGCCTGAACCATTTCATCCAGGTCTACTCCTGTGTCCAGTCCCAGAACGGCATAATTGGCGCATGTTGCTGCCAGAGGAACGGAACCGATATTCCGAATGAAACAAGGAATCTGTACAAATCCTTCAATAGGGTCACAGACCTGCCCGATTACATATTGCATCCCTAGAACTGCGGCTCTTTCTGCTATTTCCGGGTCCTCT